>JAYVGW010000060.1:0-10191 GCA_043771735.1 Methyloglobulus sp. | reverse complement strand
AACAAGGCAGCGCCCAATTGTACGGACTGCCCACCGACATTCGCCCGCAAAACACAGGCATAGGTGCCGACCGGCAGGTTGCCGGTGGCGACGCTACGTGTCTCGGGCAAGTTGCCGTTGGCGGCCAAATCCACTGTCCTCGATTGTGTGTTCAGGGTTTGTTGGCTGTCCGCAGACACCAGTTCGCTGCTCAATAGCACACTTGACAGTAGGCTTGCCGACTTGTTCTGGACGGTTTCAGTGCAACTGACCGGCTCGCCTTGGTATACCTGGACTGGTGAGGCTTCCACCTTGCCGCTGATGGCTTGTATGGCCTGCCGTTCGACATGGAACACGGCTGCACGGGTGAGCAAGGTTGTCCCATTGCCAGCATCCTTGACGGCCATCAGCACGGGATAATCGCCACCGGCGGCATCGGCCAAGTTTAAGGTGTACTGTAGGTCACGCTGTGCATTAGGCACCAACTCAGTTAGCGAGGCCGTCTTGTTGAAGATTTCTTGGCCCTCGGGTGTAGTGACAGTGATTTCCACCACGGTTGGCTTCAGAATCACGTTGGGGCTGTTGTTTATCACCCGTGAAGCGATATTCACCGTGTCCCAGGCGGCATAAACCGGTTTGTCCACGCTGAGAGCGCCATCCAGCGCCGGGGCATTGGGGTTTTGCCCAATAACAAAAGAAGTTACCGCTACGAGCGTCGGCAACCCTGAAGAATCGAGAAGCTGGGCATAAACAATATACTCACCTTGCAACAGGGTTCCGGTATTGAATGCCGGTGCAGGCAACGGGCGCTGTTCGCCAGCAACCAAGTCCACTGCATCCTTAATCCCCAGGTCAGCCACCAAATCCCCTTCAGCATCCTTGACCAAGAACTTCACAGGTGCAGTTGCCGTATAATCACTGAGGTTTTTCACGCCAGCAGTGATGAGGACGGGTTCATGGGCGGTATAGTTTTGTTTGTCAGTGGCGACAGTGATGGCAAAAATTGAGGGCAACACGTTGACCCTCTGTTCGCCCAATTCGGTGCGGACTTCGTTACCGTTGACATCGGTATAGAACAGTTCGAGTGTTTGGGTGACCAAACGCTGTTCATTAGGCTTCGGATTGCGCAACACTACCTCATAATCAAGGTTTTCAATCTGGTCAACTGCAATATATTCGTAGCGCCATTCGAGGATGGTTTTACCAGCCAGGGTCTCGACTCGGTCAGGCGTTTTCATGAACGAACTGGCATCAAGGTCGATGCCTTGGGTAGACAGGGTGCTCAGGACACGGACATTGGTCAGTAATGGTTTTACCGAGAGCAGGAGCGGCTTTTCGGCTTTGTTGCCGGCACCGTCAGTTACGACAAGCACGCCGCGCCCTATCTCTGCCGGATTAATTAAAACCACTTTGAAGTTAGTTTGTAAACTGCCGGGTACGAAGCCATCCGTGATCAAGCGGATGTTCTTGGAACCGGGGGCGAGTTCAATCTTGAAAATACCGGTATCCCGATCCAGGATACCGTCCCCATTGGTATCTTCTCCCGAATCGAGAATCTGGTTGTTGTTTAAATCTTCGGTGCGGCGACCAACATCGCCATTGCCATCCAGGTCTTCGCCCGTATCCAATGTACCATTAGCATTGATGTCTTCACTGTCGGTGGCAACAACGTTTAGGGTTTCGCCCATGGACATCAAATTGATATTTGGCAGGTAATGGTCGCCTTGGGGGTTAATCAGGTCGAAAGCCATGCCGCCCGGATATCCGTAAGAATCAAAATTACCAAATCCGTACACATAAATGCCGAACTTCACACTGCCATGGATCGTATGCTGGCCTGGGCCGACCTGGATTTGAGCCCCGCTGAAGCCGCTCTGCCCGATAGGCTGGAACAACGCCGGATTGACTGCCGTACCATCCAACTGGATGCCCGCAATGTCACTGGAGGGAGCAACAACGTTCACGAAGCTGTTGGCAAAACCGACATCTGCGCCCAAGGTACTGAAGCCATAATGATTGAGGAACTGCTCTGCCGGAGGCACCAGCATCATAAAAGGATCGGAGATAACGCCGTCAAAACTTTGGCCGGGGGAATACTGTGCCACGAGGACGGGGGCACTGGCTTCTATTACGGAACGGGCTGTAATTACAGTTTCATAGTATGCCGCGCGATTCAACGTGGCAACTGTGGCACCGTTAAGCTTAACTACGGTATTGTCTTGGGAAGCTAATACCCGGAAAACATCGCCTTTTTTGCGGGTAGCCAGCGGGACAGTCAAAAATGACTTGCCCCAGGTGCTGACCGGCGGCATCATTTCAGTTATATGATCGCAAAAAGTTACATTTTTGGGGACATTGGCACATTTGACCCCAGCCGACACAGAGACAGGTGCAGAGGCTTCAATGCTGCTGCCGGTCAGGTCATTGGCACCTGAGCCTTGCAGTAAAAATGTTTCGTTGCTGTTTAAAGTAATAGTGAACGGTTGTCCTGCGGGCCGACCGTTTGCAGCCGCCGAAGGGGTAATGGTCACTTGGGTATTGTCATACACGCCCATCACACTGAATTCGGACGGGTACACACCACTGCTATGGCCAAAATAGCTCATGACGAGGTATTTCAGCCCAAGCGCGTCGGTCGGCAGGGAAAGGAAGGCATCTGTACTAGCCTGTATCCTGTTAATGCCATAAACCGTGACTTCACGGTCTGATATGACTTTTACGCCCAACTGGGATTTTGTATTGTTGGGTAAATTAGATGTGGCTAATGGAATATCCACTTTTATTACCGCGTTCGCCTGCACGGTGAAAGGCTTGACGAAATTAAGTCCCGCAATCTGTACCGTACCTTGGGCATCCTCTTCGCTGGTGATGTACAAAGACAGGTTTGGATTATTCGTATAGTTAGGCAAGATCGCAAAAAAGTGTTCGGTGCCCTTGCTGTCCGTAGCCGCCAAGACCGGGCCTGGTGCGCTCACGGCAAACAGCCAGAGTACTGCCACTAACCAACTGAAAATTGATGCTGATTGGGTTCTCATTGTTGCTGTACTCCGTTTAACTGGATTTTTATCTTGACGCGCTGGTCTTTATCGGGCGTTACTGTCGATGGGGTAATCCCCTGGCTGGCTTCCATCCGGATCGACGGCGCAACTGTAATGGTATCTATATTCAATGCCACCGGAGTCGGGCCATCCAATACCTCAATGCCGATCGCGTAAGTGCCACTCTGATCGAACACATGGGCAAACTGGGCAAGCGTGAAGGTTTTTGAGGTCTCTTCTGGCGCAATGGTTACCGTGACTTCTCCCTGCTTGACAGATTTCAACTTCGGATCGAACACACTGTAAGACAACCTGAACTCAGTCTCGATATTGGAGTGGTTTTGCACTGTTGCGGTCAAATCAACTTGTTCCTGTGCACCAACCCTTGTGAACCTGGGCGAAGCACTTATACGCAACATATCGATATGCTGTGAAGGGACAATATGAACCAGCGTGGACAGTTCCGAGACAATCTGACCGGTGAATGGGTCAAAAGCACGGGCAATGACCGTGTACCAGCCCACAGGCCGGGTAGCCGTGAACCAGTCGGTCGTCAAACGCTTGGACTCACCGGGCAGAAGGGTGACCGGATCGGCTCCAGCTGTAGCGACACCTCCAGTACCAAGCGGTGAGCGGTGGACAGTTTGCCCAAGCGGGTTTATCACCTCGACCATTAGTTGTACCCGGTTCGCCACAGCCTCCGCATTACTGATGTCTACAGCGATAGGCACCGATTGGTAGGCTTCATAATCGCTTTTGTCTGTCGTTACGCTATCAATTTTTATGCCATCGACCAGGAAACGGCTGAGTTTGATGTCGGCATGCCCAGTCCCTGGTTCTGAAAAACTCATCATTTTAAGGGCACTGAGGTAGCCAGGGGTACGAGTGAATAAGGAAAACGTTAGTCGGCCTATATTCTTGATCTCATAATGGCCGTTTTGATCGGTAATGGCGCTTTGGCCGGTTTCCTCTACAGAAATTTCCGCACCAGCGATGGGCTGGGTTGAGTCATTATCGGTGACCGTACCGGAAATCGTGATTAGGCCTTCAAGGAGGCGTGACATGCTCACTGTTCCGATATCTATGGTACTGCCTTCAGGCGCCACCCCTTTGAATTGCTGGATTTGGTAGCCTTCTTTGCTGATTTCGACAATGAGTTCACCTGGGGCAATCCCTTCGATGCGAAAATTGCCGCCCGCACCGGATACGGTACGGAGCTGGGTGCCAAGAATGACAATATCAGCCTGATCCATCGGTGAATCGGTATCCTTATCGATCACTTTGCCGATCAGGGTTACGCCGGTATTTCCTGGCGGAGTTCCAGTCGGCTTTAATGCTGGCGAAAAGATTAAGGTGCTGCCGGCAACCAGGGTACCTGTGCCGCTGACCGAATCATAGCCAGGGGCTGAAGCGGAAACCGTGACTTGGCCTGGCATAACGGTCATATGATAAGTACCGTCTGCCGCAGTGGTTGCTGAAACAGGAGTAGTGCCGCTTACTTGAATTGAAGCATTGGCAAGCGGCAGGCCGCTATCACTTGCGGTGATGCCACCTGTGATGAAACCGGCTGTTGGCTGTGGTGTAAGCAGCACAATCCCCAAGTCCAGTGTACTGCTCTCAGGAGCTAAGGCACTGTATTCAAGGCTTTGGTAATTTGCAGCCGATACCGCTATTTTAAGTTGCCCTGCCGTAATCCCGCTTAGGGTGAAATACCCGTCGGCGTCGCTGGTTGCCGTCCCGGAACCACTGCCAGATACCTGGATGCTAACACCTGCCAACGGCGCACCATTGACGGCGGCGCTTACCACCCTGCCGACAATTTTGATTGTCGGATCGGATGGCGGTGGTGTCCCCACCTTGCGTAATGCCGGTGAAAAGCTCAACGTGCCGCCAACTACCACTGTGCCAGTGCCGCTGACCGTTTCATAACCTGTTGCTGAGGCACTGATGCTAATTGTCCCAGGTGCCGAAGCGATCCGAAAGCTACCATCAATTTCAGTAACAATTGATGCTGTGGATGCGCCCGTCATTTCTATTTGGGCATTAGCGATGGGTAGCCCGGTATTCACATCTGTCACTTGACCAGCGACAAAACCAACAGAAGGTAAAGCATCCAAAACCGAAGTCCCCAAGTCGGCTTGCTGTCCTGCTACAACTGACACGGTTTTGGTTAAAAGTTCATAACCATCCGCCTGATAATGTAGAGCATGAGTTCCAGGTACAACATTCTCTAATATATAACGGCCATTGACATCGGACAATACTTGCACGGTTCCATTAGCACCCAAGGATACCTGCACACCGCTCAACGGAAGCCCACTGGCACTATCGGTAATCCGTCCTGTAAATACTCCGGTTGTTGGATTAGTAGGTGGTTTGACCTTCGATGCCATATATAAAGCTCTGGCTGCCAATGCGGTGATATAAGTGTCCCCCTCCCAAGAGCCGTCTTGTTGTTGGCTCGCGCGTAGCGTATCCACAGCCGTGATATAACGGCTGGGGTCAGCACTGGTAGGGACTGCTGCCAACAAGGCAACCGCCGTTTCAAAAGAGCCGCCCCAGCCCCCTGCGGTGGTGCGCTTGGCAAAGAGATAGTTGACCGCCTTGTCGAGATTAGCGGCCACTTGAAATTCGATATAAAACCTAGAAAATGCTATTGCTGCGTAGGCAGTGATATAGATAGAGTTATCATTAACGGCATCAAGACCGAATCCACCGTCACTTCGTTGTTGGTTTTGAAGATAAGCCAGAGCCTTGCCTATGAGCGTCTTATTGTCAAATTTTGCAACACTCAGCGCTTCCAACGCATATGCTGTATCTAGTGGCGTACTGGCAAAACCAGGGGCACCGCCGAATCCGCCGTCGGGATTTTGATTGTTTACGAGTGCAGAGAGTATATTGCTGGCAGTCGTGCCGGCTTCGATGTGGGCTACGAGGGCACGAGCCAAGTATTCAGTGACCGCTTGGTCGGTGGATGCATCAAGGAAGGCTAGGGTTGCGGGACTGGCAGAGTATCCGTTCGGCGCGAGCGCGTACCGAGCCCGTAAGGTTTCGGCAGTGGCCTGACTAGGTGTGGCGATATCATTAGGCTGCTCATAACTGCCGCCGGCCTGTACCTGCGCATCAAGCCAAGAGAGCGCTGCCGTATTGGCTGCAACTGTAGGGGCAAACAATGACAGTACGATCAGCAGCCAACAGTAAATGGGACAACGAATGCCAAGTTTCACAAGATGTTTTGTATTTATAGTCATGATTAGCCTAAATCGCATAGGTAGATATTTTAAAGTGCCAGACGAAAACGCTTCCATCACATTCCACAGTACCCGACTTAAAGCGTAGATGGACGCTGTAGGTTCGGTTTTAATTGCCAACACCTATTTTTCTAATCGACTGGGCATACTGAAGCGGAATAAATGCGATTTTTTATAGGTATCGAACCGATGCCCGGAATATTCGCTCTAATTGAAAACGCCTCTACGTACCACTGTAATTGAATTTTGTCAGGGTGATTTCTATTTCTGTTTGAGTCTTTTTTCTTAGAATGAGCTTTTTTGCATGAAACTGTATTACCTTGCTCACAAGAAAGGGTAAAGTTACAAAAAACTTGAGCCAAAAATTTAATTATTGTTTTGTTCGCCGACTACATTTTTAAATATTAGTAGAATCCTGTAATTTAACCACAAATTATTTAAGAAAAATTTAATAGATCACAGTTTTCTAACTGCGAAGTAGTAAAATGGCTTTTTCCCTGGCTAGATATACTGGTATTCATTAAAAGTGTATTTCGAAAATTAGGTTATTGAAATACGTATGAATACCTACGCCTTTTTTCAGGAGTAACCTCACACTTAGCCAGCACACGACATTAGGGGACATAGAGCATGGCGTTTTAACATAAAAACAGCTTTTGAAGTGGCAATACCAGTACGTGGAGATTGGAAGTGCTGTTCCAAATATAGTCCCACAATGTACCATTTGACTGCTGACACTCAATTTAACTCGCTGACAGGTAAGCCACTAGTTTGACTAGTGGACTCCCAAGGCTTGGCCTTTAGATTCAGTATTAATGATGGCTAAAAGAGTGATGATGTTGTAATTTTTCCTTGGGCTTGACGGTCACAAGGAGAAAATATAATGACAACATCATCTTACGAGAGCTTAAGCCATTCGAAATGGGATTGCCAATATCATCTGGTTTTCGTTCCCAAAGGCCGGAAAAAAGATCGGTATGGCAAGATACGTGGGTATCTTGGGCCTTTGTTTCGTGAGCTTGCGGCTCAGCGAAGTTGTGAAATACTAGAAGGTCATATGGTTCAGGATCATGTGCACATGTTGATTCGGATACCGCCCAAGTACTCAGTTGCCGAGGTGGTGGGTTATATCAAAGGGAAGAGTGCCATTTCCGTTGCTCGACAGTTTAGCGGTAGGCAACGCAACTTCAATGGGGAGAATTTCTGGGCTCGGGGTTATGCCGTCTCCACGGTTGGCTTTGAGGAATCCCAGATTCGCTCGTACATCAAAAACCAAGAGCAGTTGGATAGCAAAGGTTTGATGAGAAAGGCAATTTTTAGGGGTGATTTTGGCAGCCCTCGGGGCTGCTAACAACCGTCAAGCCCCCTGCTTCGCAGGGGCGTTATGACTGCACTACTGGTCAACCCCCAACACCCTTTTACCATATTCCCTTAATGCACCATTGGGTGCAAGGTAACGATAAAGGGTGGGCTTGGTGATACCCAGCTCTTTGCAAAGTTCGGAAATAATGGTTTCTTTCTGCCCCATTGCCGATTGAGCTAATCTTACTTGGGCTTTAGTTAGAGAGAATTTTGCACCTCCCTTTCGCCCTCTCGCCCTTGCTGCCGTTAAAGCTGCCTTTGTCCGCTCACTAATCAATTCACGCTCAAATTCTGCCAAGGCAGCAAAAATACCGAAAATTAACTTTCCACTGGAAGTGGCGGTATCAATATTTGCTCCTTGTCCGGCCAACACTTTAAAGCCGACACTTTTTTCAGATAGTTCATGAACGATAGTAACCAGATGCTTTAGGTTTCGGCCCAACCGGTCGAGTTTCCAAACCATCAAAACATCACCCGCCCTTAATGCTTTTAGGCAGGCTAACAAGCCTGGACGTTCGTCATTCTTACCGGACGCATAATCACTATAAATATGATCGGGCGTGACACCATGCTCTATTAGAGCGTCGAGTTGAGGATCAAGAACTTGAGTGCCATCCGATTTTGAAACCCGTGCATAGCCAATTAACATAATGTTGCCGGTTTCATAAACGACCGTTCCTGTAACTCATATTTTGAATAGGTTAAAAGGTGGCTAAACAGTAACAAAACAAGTTAAGCAAACAAAGTATCATAAACATGATAACACCATGTGAAACTGTGGCAATATAGAAGCTGTATTTGTTTTCATGGCGAAAGTGTTAGATGCCCAGAATAAAGATTCTCAACACGACCGAAAAAAACACCTTTGAATCGCCGCCTGTGTTTAATAGTGTTGAACGCCGGCGATTCTTTACCCTACCGAAGATGCTTAACGAATCGATGGAAAACTTGAAGTCGCCAACGAATAAGGTCTGTTTCGTGGTGACCGCAGGCTACTTCAAGGCGCGGCACCGATTTTTTGCCAGGCAGTTCCATCAAACTGACCTTGCGTATGTTGCCAAGCAAATAGGCGTACAGATTGATGACGTTGATACGGGTGTCTATGACAAGGCCACCTACCTTCGCCACCAACACAATATTTTAAATTACTTCGGCTTTGCCTTCTTTGATACGTCCGCAAGGGCATTCGCCAAACACGAAATATTAATCATGTTGCGCGTCCAGTTCAGGCCAAAAATAATTTTACTGGACATCATACAGGTAATAACACGTAAGGAAATATCCCTGCCTAGCTATAACGTGTTGGCCACCTTGATTGTCGAAGCGATTAATGAGCATCAGCACGGCCTAAATGAAATCATCAAGACCGGCCTAAACAAAGCCCAGCAAGACAGGCTTGATGCCTTACTGGTAAAAGTGACAGGATCGGGTTCTGATGACAAATGGCGGTATCAAATTACGCTGCTTAAAAAAGCGTCCCAATCGACCCGCCCGTCGAAAATTAAAGCCAATCTTGCCGATTTACAAAATTTGATGGCGCTTTATCTCGAATTTAAACCCGTAGTGAATCGGCTCGGTTTAAGTTATGAATGCCTGCGCTACTACGCCTATTCTGTTGTCAAAGCCCAAATTCCTCAGATTTCTCGCCGGGCAAAAGAAGATCGCTATCTCCATTTAATAGCTTTCATTGTCTACCAAACGCTAAAGCTGCAAGACATGTTAATAGATGTCCTATTGTTGGCCGTCCAAGCTGCGATCAATGCTACTTATAAGGAACATAAGGAAATCTGTTACCAAGAAATAGAAAGCCGTAACCAGTCTGTTACACAATTGGTTGAAGGCCTGCAGAACGATTTTATAAGCACCCTGGCTAGGATCAAAGCCATCATTTCTGATGCTGGATTAACCGCAGATCATAAAGTGGTGGCAATAGAGGCGGCCATTAATCGGCCAGCATCAAAAAAAATCGCTATCGAGCAACGAATCAACGATTTCAAGGATGAACTGACCACCCTTCAGCGGCAGGGGACTGGTTACTATGACCTGCTGGAAAAGCGATCCCTCAAACTACAAGGCCGTGTTGCTGATATTGTGCGGCAAACGATTTTTGATCCGAATTGTGGCAGGCCATTGTTACTGGAAGCCATCGTGCATTACCAGAAAAGGTCTGGAAATATCGACAAGCAGGCACCGATAACGTTTTTAACGCCGGAGCAACGTAACTTGGTAGCCGCTCAAGACGGCAAGTTTAGGGTGTCTCTGTACAAGGCACTGCTTTATCTTGCGGTTGCGGATGCTGTCAAATCAGGCATCCTAAACCTACTTCATTCAGAAAAGTATCGTTCCTTGGATGATTATATGATTCCAAAACTCGATTGGGATGAAAATCGGGATGAATACTTGCAGCGTGCAGATTTAACCCGCTATTCTGATTGTCAGGCAACGTTGAAAGCATTGTCACAGGCCGTTGATTACCGTTATGAGGAAACCAATAACCGCTTTATAGCTGGCGACAATCCATTCCTGACATTCCGCAGTAACGGCACGTTCCATGTTTCAAC
>JAYVGW010000059.1:0-7303 GCA_043771735.1 Methyloglobulus sp. | reverse complement strand
AACAATCTCTCTGCCAGGAAAATTGCGGCACTTTCGGCGTTGAAGGCTGAAGATAAACAGCAGTCTGTCGAGCAGTTGGACGGGCTTTTAAAAAAGGATCCTGCCGGGTTCGAAAAGACTTTGTTTGAATTGGCAAGCGCACTGCAAAAAGACGGCAATGTCCAGTTCATCTACGAGGTGATGGAAACCTTGGCAGTTAGGCATCCTGGCCAAGCTTCGATCTTTTTTATCCAGTCTTTGTTGGCGGCGGATATGAAAAACAAAGCCTTGGCTGATAAAAAAATTGAGCAGGCTTTGCGGTTACAGCCGGATTGGGATAAGGCTTTGATCCTGCAAGCGCAGATGGCTGTCTACTCAGGAGATTACAAGCGGGCAGAAACCTTGCTGCGAAAAGACGCGCTTAAGTACCCCGATAATCAAAAATTTAAAAAAATGCTGGCACAAGTGCTTATCAAGTCGGCTAAATATGAAGAGGCGGGTGAGGTATACGAAGCGCTCTTCGCCAGTGATGCCAAGGATTTTGAAAGCCAGTTTTCCTTAGGCTTGGTGCATTTGCAATTAGACCGTGACGACAAGGCTGAAGACATTTTCAAGCAGTTGCTCGAGCAAGCCGAATGGCGGAATCAAGCGAATTTTTATCTGGGTAAAATAGAAGAAAAGCGTGAAAACACAGAAAATGCCCTGGGTTGGTTTGATAAGGTCAGCGATGGGCCGTTCCAATTTGAAGCGGCGGTCACGGGTATTTCCCTGCTTGCCAAAGACCAGCGGTTCGACCAGGCGGAACATCGGTTGAAAGCCCTGCCGGGTAAATTCCCAAAACAGAAAATGCGTATCGTGTTGATTCAGGCAGAATTGTACAATCAGCAAAAGCAGTATGAAAAAGCGTTCAAATACTTGACTGGGGAATTAAAAAATTATCCAGGCCAGGAAGAACTGCTCTATTCCAGGGCTTTGATATCCGACCGGATGGGCAAGCTCGATGTCATGGAAGACGATTTAAAGAAGATATTGGCCAAGGTCCCAGATAACGTTGAGGCATTAAACGCATTGGGTTACAGCTTGGCGGACAAAACTAAACGGTATGCGGAGGCGGAAACCTATTTGCTCCAAGCCTTAATGTTGAAGCCTAATGAGGCTGTGATTCTGGATAGTTACGGTTGGCTCAAGTACAAGATGGGCGACCATAAAACTGCCTTGGATTTTCTGCAACGGGCGTACGATATGCAACCCGAAAACGAGATTGCCGCCCATCTGGCCGAAGTGCTTTGGGTTTCAGGCAAAAAAGAGGAAGCCAAAAAATTAATTGCCAATGCTTTGGATAGCACGCCTGAGGACCCTTATCTGATTGGTTTTAAAAATAAATTCCTACAATTAGATTCCAGTAAATAAAGTGTTGCACCTAATAACAAAACAGCTAGGCACGGCCTGTTTTGTGCTGTTGCTTTCGGCTTGTGCCAGCTTGTCCACAGTGCCAAGCGGATCTTATTCCCAAGCGGCAAGGGCGCATCTTTATGATATGCGGGAATGGCGGCTAGAAGGGCGGGTGGCAATAACATCGCCAAAAGATTCATGGTCTGCGAATATTGAGTGGAGTCATCTGCCTGATTCCGAGACAATAAGGTTATCTGGCCCTCTAGGTCAAGGCGCTGTTGTCATCGAGTTAACTGGGGATGTCGTTAAAATAGACCGGGGCGGCGGAAATGTACAAACATCAAACCAGCCAGAACAGTTTATCAATCAACAATTAGGGCTGCTTGTGCCGTTGCAGTCGTTGCGTTTTTGGGCGGTTGGCCTGCCGGAATCAGAAAATACCTTTCAGGAAACTGCCGATGGCTTTACGCAGGACGGATGGCTGATCGCTTATAAAGAAATGCTGAAAACAGGCATTGAAACCATGCCACATAAAATGGCAGTCTCGAACGGGCATGCGAAACTGAAACTGATTATCGACCAATGGGATTTGAATGGCGGAAAGCTTGACTAAGCTGGCGGCATGGGAAGAAAGATGGCCAGCCCCTGCAAAATTGAATTTGATGTTGCGTATTATCGGGCAGAGGGAAGATGGTTACCACCTGCTGCAAACCGTGTTCCAGTTTGTGGGATTATGCGATTGGTTGACCTTTCATCCCGTTGACAACGGCGAAGTCCGGCTGCTAAAGACCCTTTCGGGCGTGGCAGAGGTAGAGGATTTGACGGTACGTGCTGCAAAGCTGCTCAAAGCCGAAACTGGCTGCGATTTAGGTGTGTGCATCGATGTGGAAAAAAACTTGCCTATGGGCGGCGGCTTAGGCGGTGGTAGCTCTGACGCAGCAACTACTTTGGTGGTGTTAAATGAACTTTGGGGCCTGCATCTGCCTAAAGAGAAATTATTGTCGATGGGCCTAGCCTTAGGTGCAGATGTGCCGGTGTTTATTTGCGGGCATTCATCCTGGGGTGAAGGCGTTGGGGAAAAGCTTGATAAAATTATTGTTCCTGAGCAATGGCTTGTGATCATAAAGCCAGATTGTCATGTCGAAACACGTGAAATCTTTTGCGCTAAAGATTTGACACGTGATAGCAAATCCATCACAATTACCGGCTTTATTGGGGGCGATCACCAAAACGACTGCCTTCAAGTAGTTTGTGGGCGTTACCCGCTGGTTAAAGAAGCTTTGCAAGCGTTGTCGGAGTTTTCGGAAGCAAGGTTAACGGGAACCGGTGCATGTGTGTTTGCACAGTTTGATTCTTATGAAACTGCCGCCGATGCTTACCACAGGCTGAAAGGCAAATGGATTGCTTATTTGGCAAAAGGTGTCAATGAATCGCCTTTGTTTGCAAAGCTTAATGTTTATCATACTAATATCGTGAATTAATGGGTCGTCGCCAAGCGGTAAGGCACGGGGTTTTGATCTCCGCATACCTAGGTTCGAATCCTAGCGACCCAGCCACTATTTCCGCATGGGCTAAGTAAAGATCTAGGAGTGTTCGGATGAATGACACCGCAATGATGGTGTTTTCGGGAAATGCTAACTTGGCTCTGTCCGAGGGTATAGTAAAAAAGCTGAACATGCGCCTGGGTATGGCGACTGTTGGGCGCTTTAGCGATGGTGAAGTCGCTGTAGAAATTGAAGAAAACGTCCGGGGCAAGGATGTTTTTGTCATCCAGCCAACCTGTTCACCCACTAACGAAAATTTGATGGAGCTGCTGGTGATGATGGACGCGCTCAAGCGTGCCTCCGCATCGCGAATAACGGCAGTATTGCCTTATTACGGTTATGCTCGGCAAGACAGAAGGTCGAGGTCGGCACGGGTGCCAATTAGCGCCAAGCTGGTTGCCCAAATGATCGAGCAATCAGGTGCCAATCGGGTTTTGACAGTGGATTTACACGCTGACCAAATCCAGGGTTTTTTTGACATTCCTGTTGATAACGTCTATGCCTCCCCCTTGTTATTAGGTGATGTGTGGCGGCAGCAGTACAAAGATTTGATTGTCGTTTCGCCGGATGTAGGCGGGGTAGTGCGGGCCAGGGCGCTTGCCAAGCGTTTGGATGATGCTGACCTTGCGATCATTGACAAGCGTCGGCCTAAGGCCAATGTGTCGGAAATTATGCACATCATTGGCGATGTTGATGGCCGTACCTGTGTGTTGATTGATGACTTGGTGGATACGGCTGGTACCTTATGTCACGCAGCCAAGGCTTTGAAAGCGGATGGTGCAATTAAGGTGGTTGCTTATTGTACCCACGCCGTGTTGTCAGGTAATGCGCTTAAAAATATTAATGGCTCAATGCTGGACGAGTTGGTGGTAACTGACACCATCCCGCTTAGTGCAGAAGGCGAGAGGTCGGAAAAGATAAGGCAGTTAAGCGTTGCAGAAATGCTAGCAGAAACCATACGGCGCATTGCAGCTGGCGAGTCGGTAAGTTCGCTTTATGTTGACTGATTTCGAGTCTGTTTAAAGTTGTTGAAGTAATTTAGAGTTTATAGAGCGCTTGAGGCGCGAGGTTGAGTTGAAATGTCAAATGTATTTGAATTTGTCGCTGAAAGTCGTGGACAGTCAGGAAGCAGTGCAGCGCGAGGTGTTCGCCGTCAAGGTAAGGTACCTGCGGTAATTTACGGTGGCCATGCCGAGCCACGGATGCTGATGTTGAGCCATAACGAAGTGGTGAAACACCTTGAGCATGAGGCGGTTTATTCGCATGTCCTCGATGTCACCGTTGATGGCAAAACAGAAAAGGCGATCTTGAAAGGCGTACAGCGCAATCCCGCAAAATTCCAGATCCTGCATTTGGATTTTCTAAGGGTCAGTATGTCGGAAGCGATCAAGGTGAATGTTCCGTTGCACTTTATTAACGAAGCCACTTCAATCGGCGGTAAAAAAGGCGGCATTGCTACCCATTCTATGGTCGATGTTGAGGTTACCTGCTTACCTGCCGCCTTACCTGAATACATAGAGGTTGATTTGGCAAAACTTGATATCGGTGAAACGCTGCACTTAACCGATTTGGTTTTGCCGAAAGGTGTCGAAATTGTTGTATTAAACCAAGGTGCTGACCATGATTTGCCGGTTGTTTCCATGATGGCATCAAAAGCCAGCAAAGAAGACGCTGTTGATGATGCCGATAAGGCTGCTGATAAATCCGCCGAGTAATACATTAAGCCGAAGCATGATAAAGCTTATCGTTGGTCTGGGTAATCCAGGCCAGCAATACGAAAAAACCCGGCACAATGCCGGGTTTTTGTTTTTAGACAGTCTGGCTACCGAACGGTCTTGTGCTTGGTCAAATAAGACAGGATTTCAAGGGCTAATGGCTGAATGCAATATCGCCGATGAAAAAATCTTATTGCTTAAGCCGCAGGCTTTTATGAACAGAAGTGGGCAGTCGGTAGGTAAGGTGGCGCGGTATTACAAATTGATACCAGAAGAAATTCTCGTTGTCCACGATGAGCTGGATTTTGATGCTGGCGTATTGAAGCTAAAGAAAGATGGCGGCCATGCCGGGCATAACGGCTTAAGGGACATCATCGCACACTTGGGCACGAAAGATTTTTACCGCCTACGGATAGGCATAGGCCGGCCGGTTGCAGGAAAGGAAGTCATTGATTATGTATTATCAGCCCCGTCAAAGAATGACAGTCAGCTTATGCTCTCGGCGATTGACCACGGGAAAGGGTTTATCGACCAAATAATTGCTGGTGACATGGCGGCAGTGATGAACAAGATGAATGGTTGAGCGGCGGCCCGATAACCCTATGAGTTTCCGAAAAATAAAAGAAACGATGCGGCTATTTTTGGATGGCTTTAAGGTGAGGGGTAGCTCACTACTGAGGTGACGGCAACTGGCTGAATCCGTTCGTAGCGGGCCTGTGCGTAAGTGGGTACTTGTTCGGAATTTCTTTTACCACCAAAAGCTGAAAATCATCGGTTGACAGTTAATGCCCGATAAATCATAATGCCCCGTTTACGCGATACTGGAGAGGTTCCCGAGCGGCCAAAGGGATCAGACTGTAAATCTGCCGGCTCTGCCTTCGGAGGTTCGAATCCTCCCCTCTCCACCATCTTTATTTAAAAACATCTGCGGGTGTAGTTCAATGGTAGAACTCCAGCCTTCCAAGCTGATCACGTGGGTTCGATTCCCATCACCCGCTCCATATCTAAGGCCCATATAGCTCAGTAGGTAGAGCACTTCCTTGGTAAGGAAGAGGTCACCGGTTCAAATCCGGTTATGGGCTCCAGATTTCTGGTGAATTTGGCATTAATTGGGTACATCAATACCTATAACATAACTGTTGAATAATACTTTTTTTGGTATATAATAATCTGTTGTTTTGGTTTGTCTGAAACAGGTCAGTAGTTCAATTGGTAGAATGGCGGTCTCCAAAACCGTTGGTTGGGGGTTCGAGTCCCTCCTGGCCTGCCACTCAGACGATAACAAACGCTCATATTATTACTTTTTTCGTAAATAACAAGTCATGAATACTCAAGCGGAAGCACAAACGCCGGTTTTTGATATAGTCAAACAAGTTTTTTCGGTTCTTCTTGTGGTTGCAGGCATTGCTGCATTTTATTATTTCGCTGAAGTTTCCGTGCTGTACCGTGTTATTGGCTTATTAGTCTTGGCGCTGGTGGTTTTAGGCTTGATGTTCACTACTAACCTTGGGCGTAACACCTGGAATTTCTTTCTGGAATCCAAGCAAGAAGTCAGGAAGGTCGTTTGGCCTACCCGTGAGGAGACCAGCCGTACCACCATGCTGGTGTTTGCTATGGTTTTTACCGTAGGCCTCATTTTGTGGCTGCTGGACATGGCCCTGTTCTGGGGCGTGCAACATTTGACCGGACAAGGTGGATAACGGTATGGCGCTACGTTGGTATGTCGTTCACGCCTATTCAAATTTTGAGGGCAAAGTCAAACAGGCCCTGGAAGAGAGAATAGAGCGCGAAAAGCTGGGTCAGTTTTTTGGAAAAATCCTGATACCGACAGAAGAAGTTGTTGAAATGCGCATGGGTCAGCAGCGCAAAAGCGAACGGAAGTTTTTCCCGGGCTACGTGTTGGTGCAAATGGAGTTGACCGACGAAACCTGGCATTTGGTGAAAGATATCCCTAAGGTGTTGGGTTTTATCGGCGGCACCTCGGATAGGCCGGCCCCTATTTCGGAGAAAGAAGCAATGGCTATTCTCAACAGGGTGGAAGATGGTGTCAATAAGCCGAGGCCTAAGACTTTGTTTGAGTCTGGCGAAGTTGTCAGGGTTATTGATGGCCCTTTCAAAGATTTTAATGGCGCTGTTGAAGAAGTGAATTACGAAAAAAATAAGTTAAAAATATCAGTGCTCATTTTTGGCCGCTCAACTTCAGTTGAGCTGGCTTTCGGGCAGGTGGAAAAAATCTAAGTGAGCTGAAAATCTAAGTCATCTGTGTTTTTCGCGCAAATAACTTTGTTGAATCCCTGCCTTTGTTAAGGTAGGGATTTTTGTGTCTAAGGGGAGCTGAAATGCGTTTGTACCCACATCGGAGAGAAAAATGGCAAAAAAAATAACTGCATACATCAAGTTGCAGGTCAAAGCAGGCGAGGCAAACCCAAGTCCGCCAGTGGGGCCAGCGCTGGGTCAGCGCGGCGTAAATATCATGGAGTTCTGTAAGGCGTTTAACGCCAAGACTTCAGACGTGGAAAAAGGCCTGCCTTTGCCCGTTGTTATCACCGTCTACAGTGACCGTAGTTTTACTTTTATTACCAAAACACCACCAGCAACGATACTGCTAAAAAAGGCGTTGGGCTTAAAAAGCGGTAGTAGCAATCCAAACACCAAGAAAGTGGGGACGGTAAC
>JAYVGW010000058.1:0-8517 GCA_043771735.1 Methyloglobulus sp. | reverse complement strand
CGATTCATCGACATAATACGACTACCTCAACTAATTGATTAGCATGAAGCTTACACCTTTCATTAGAACCTAGCTTAGGTATCTTGCTAATCAAGAAATTATTTTATCCTAAGTCAGAATCAAAAAAAACTGATTCGACTTTTTTAGTAAAACCCTCTGGTTCAAGGCTGAGGGTATCGGCTAATTTCATTCTAAAGTAAGCTGTTTCAGCCATGCTCAATAGTCCTTTGGCATGTTTAACCTGCGTTTTTGGTGTTGATTGGAATAACGTCAGCTCCGCGCTTTAAGCCGTCTAGGTAATCAGACCATCGCTGCATCATTTTATGGCGTTCTGGTAGGTGGGCAGTGCGGTTGTAGGCACGTCCGTTGGGATCACGCACGGCATGTGCCAGTTGGTGTTCGATGTAGTCAGGCCGAAAGCCTAACACCTCATCCAAGACGGTACGCGCTATTGCCCGAAAGCCGTGTACCGTCATTTCGGATTTGTCAAAACCCATGCGCCTAAGTGCTGCCAGTAACGCCACGTCCGACATAGCCCTAGTGCCGTTAGGTGTCCGTGCTGAGGGGAATACATACCGTCCATTACCTGTTAGCGGGCGTAAGTTGGTCAGTATCTCAATGGATTGCTTTGATAAGGGTACTATGTGCTGTGTCTGCGTTTTGGTGACTAGATAACGCCATTCTTTGGCCTCAAGGTCAATTTGTTCCCATTCGGCATGACGTAATTCACCTGGCCTTACAAAAACCAGAGGGGCAAGCTGCAAGGCTGATTTAACGATAGGCGATCCGGTGTATTCATCTATTGCCCTTAAAAGCGGGGCAATTTGCTTTGGGTCTGTCATTGAGGCAAAGTGACCGCCTTTAGCAGGTGGCAATGCCCCGCGCAAATCGGGGGTTATGTCGCGGTCTACCCGCCCTGTCGCCACGGCATAGCGGAAAACCTGCCCTGTTATCTGCAAGGTACGATGTGCGGTCTCAATCGTGCCGCGTTCTTCAAGCCGCCTTAAACAAGCCAAAATGTCTTTGGGTAATATGTCTGTTATCGGCTTATTGCCTAACCAGGGAAAAATATTACGTTCCAACATCCGTTTGGATCGGTTGTTTTTATCTTCCCAATCATCAATTTTCTTAATTCCCCATTCCCTGGCGATCACTTCAAAGCTGTTGGCTAAGGATGTTAGCCTTGATTCTCTAACCGCCTTTTTATTTTCGCCTGGGTCTATCCCATCGGCTATGTGGTGTTTGGCCGCTAAAGACTTTTCCCTGGCTTTTGCTAATGTGGTGGCAGGGTAAACTCCAAGGGCTAGGGTTTTGCGCTTGCCCTCAAAGCGGTAATCGAGCCTGAAATATTTAGAGCCGTTGTAATGAACGTAAACATACATCCCGTTGTTGTCGGTTAGCTTGTAAGCCTTGCCAGCTATGGGCTTAGCATCCTTTATGGCGGTATCGGATAGCGGCATGACGGTATAAGATTTCAGAAAAGTGAATATACCGTCACTTATACCGCCAACTATGACGGTATGTCAATACATCTTAATGCACGTCATTGGACAATAAAAAACCCGCTATCCCTTGTAGGATGCGGGTTTTATGTACTTCGTTGAACTTCTTTGAATCATGAAATGGTGGAGGCGGGGGGAATTGAACCCCCGTCCGCAAGCACTCCGCCACAAGGTCTACATGCTTATCCCGCGCTTTGATTTAGCTGTTGGCTACCCGTCGGGCCAAGAAAACCACCAGCGATTTCGATTGGGTTTAGCGCTTTAGGCTCCGAACTAAGCCCTGACGCGATCTTATGTAAGATGATCCCTGAGCGTTCTTTGTACCCCGAAGGATACGCCAAACTCTGGCCGCATAAGCACAGCCAGTCAGAGAAGTGGTGCAGGGTTTAAGCTGCTAAAGCCACTGAGTAGTTTTCGTCGTTTGCGAATACTTTTTTTCTGTAGGATTTACGAGGTGTACAGTCCTCGGCATGCACTCAAGGTTTTGCTACCCACGTCGAAGCCATGTCGCCCCCTTGATTGGTATTCTAACGGTTAAGACCAGACATTGCCAAGATAATTCAATTCGTTTGTAACAAATCACCGCAGATACAGGGTAGAAGGCTAAAGGCTCAAGGTTAAAAACATCAGGCTTACACTTGCGCCTAATTTCAATTTATCAACATCCGCGTCAATGGATTATCACTACCCGTTTTCTCCGGCTTGTAGCCCTCGCCTGCACTACATTCTTCGGTAATCTGGGTAATCTGGCGCAGTTGCGCGGTGTGTTGCTCCACTACGGTTTCTACAATTTGCAATACTTCACCGTCAATCATGCTAATGGCATTTTCTAAGCCCTTATTGAGTCCCCTTAATGCGCTTTTTTCGAGCGAAGGTTTCAGTTTTTTCAGGATAAACCAGGGGATGAGCCAACTAATGAGGATTAACAGGCTGCTATGGATGGCGAAATCCATGCCGAGATAGTGGTCGTGGGTGGTGTTGCTGTCGTAGTAACCGACGAATACCTGATAACCGACCCAGCTTATGGCCGCTAAGGGCAAGACGATTTCGCACAACCGGACGAATTTTAAGAACGCCCGGTGCAGCACGTTGCCGGGATGGGCTAACGCTTGTCTTACGTGCAGCTCGCTTTGCGCTTGGACGATCTTGGGTGCTTTGGTCCGTACCACAGCCAATTGGTTTTTCAGTGGAGCAACCGGCAAGCACAACTCATCGACTTTGACGACAAATTCATCCAACGCATCGCCAAACCGCGCTTGCGCCCAATCGTCCCATAAGGCATTTGCCGACGGGTCGGACTGACCTACGCCGTTCGCCGGATTACCTATCAAATCCGCCGCATGGTCGGCATAGTAAGCGGCGAGTTTCTGGATAGGCCAGACGAAACCTTGCTGCAATTGGCTTGAGGTTGTTTGCCACTGCTTTTCCCAAAGCTGCCCTGCCTTTTTAAATGCGGGGTTTGTTCCAAGCATTTGAAGGCTGTTCTGGAGCTTTTGCCTTAATTCGTCTTTACGTACTTGTGTGCCGCGTTGTTCCAGTTCGGCAACGACATGTTTATTTGCCAAGGACAGAATAGTCGATTGCAAAGCCGAAAATTCGTCAGCATAAGCGCTTTCCGCGCACACGGTTTTGAAGATGATGGGTTCCACAAAACCCGCTTTACCGAGTTGCTGTTTAAAGTCTTCATATTGCGCTTGCTGCCCCCTGTCCCATTGATTCAGGACAAACAGCCAGGCATGACGGTTGCCTTCGGACAACAGCAAGCGCCAGGCTTTTTCATCGCGGTAACGTTCTGGGCTGACGACATAAATCAAGACATCAATATGCGGCAACCACTCAAACACCAGCGCCTTGTTGCTTTGCTCCGTGCTGTCAAAATCGGGCATATCAATCCAGACGATATTTTTTTTGGTTTCGTCCTCATGCTGGGCAATCCGTATCTTTTCGATAGGCAACTTTTCCGGCAAGTGTTGGATCGCAATGCCTTTGTGATGGAATAAGGTGACTTCACGCGAAGTCGGCCTTTCTATACCGGCCTTGGCAATGGCTTTGCCCGCCAGACGGTTGAGCAAGGAACTTTTACCCACGCCCGTGCCGCCCATAAAGGCGACGATGAGCGGCCTTGAGCCGTTATGGTTAAACAAGGCTTCCGGCGTTCTGGCATCAAAATCGGACAATATTTGTGCCGTCTCAAGGTTTATCCATCCGGCTGACAACGCTTGTTCAGCCCAACGCTTTGTTTTTTCTACAAGATCAGAGTATTCGTAGGCCATGGCGCTTTTCTGTGAGTTGTGATTCAGCTTGCTGTAGCTGCTCAGGAGAAATATTAAAGTAAGTGACTGAGGATAATTGACCGGACAATTCCATGAGCTTTTTCTTCATGCTCTCAGTGAATAACGCCTGTTTAACAGCCGCCAATTGGCGTTGTTTTAATTCTGCTTCCACACGCCCCATGTAACTGCCTACCGCACTTTCTGCCAGTAAAGAGGTAACGGTCAACATGGCTGGCGCAATAATCAAATCGTGCATACCAATGCCACCTGTATGCAAGGCTAAGGCGATGACGGCGGCATCTGCGGTGACTCGGGTGGCACGCAGGCTATTGAGGATAACGGGCTGTTCTTGTAGTTTATGGTATAGCTGATTCGCCGTATTCTCGACTTCTTCCTGGAACGCCAGATGATAGCGTTGCGCGGCAGCACTAAAATCCTGAAGAATATCGCTGCGTTGTGTGCGTAGCAAGCTGCTGAATTCCTTCCACCACTGGCTTTGGCGGTTTTGTTCCGCCTGGTTTAATAGCTTGTCCGCCATTTGGATCAGTACATGTTCGGCGATTTGGTTAAGCAAGGTGATTTCCTGGCTGCTGTCGGCAATATGCAGGCGTTTGCGGCCAACGCTCATCATTTTTCTGACAGGCCAAGTTAGCAGCCTTCGTGTATTCGCCAAAATGCCTGCCAGGCCGGGTATTTCGAGCAAATTCAACAACTCGGCAAGGGCAAGCTGGAAAGTTTCATAATGATGCGGGTGATTGAGGTAATCGCGCTGATAACTGTCCAGGCCTTGCTGGATGACTTGATCGACCAAACCGCCCCAATCTTTCAGCGAGGAATGCTCGGCCAGCACGGGTTCCAGCCAAGGTTGCCAATGTTTTTGCAACAATTCCTGCTCTAAGCGGGGTTGTATTTTGCGGTTAACCTGCCCTGCCAAGCGTTGCAGTTGCTGCCCATCAGGCCACTGCGGCTTTCCGGTCTGCTTTTGGTAATACAACGGCACGACCTCAGGGAATCCATCTTTCCTGGTTTGTTGCCATTTATCTTTTAACGAATTGATTAATAAGGTTTCAGAGCCTTCGCTCAGCTTGTTCAGGCAGATGATAGTCGGCTGTTGCATGACTTCAATGTCCGCCATGATGTCCCAAACCGATTGGTCGGCGTACTTCTCTTTACTGACGACCAATATCACCAAATCTGCCAATGCAACCGTCCTGATGACCCCTTCGCGGTAACTCGCAGAATCTATGGAGTCAAAATCAGGCGTATCCCACAACACACCTTGGGGCAAAAAGGAAGAGTTAGTGGTGTTTTCGGTTAAAGAATAGCAATCGTGCCGGTCTTTGGATAACTGGCTTTGTAGCATTTGTTGGAACCGCCCGAAATACCACTGTAAACCATTACATGCCTCAACCGTTACGCCATCACAAAAACCTTGCGGGTGTATGGTATAACCCGCTAACGGACTGACACTGGCAACACTACTGTTCAACAAGGCATTAACGAGCGAGCTTTTACCGGCCTGGGTCGGCCCTACCACCGCTATCTGCAAGGGATGCTCAGGTGTGGTAGCCAGCATTTGTCCTTTACGAAGAAACGCCTCTGCCAAAATCAAACCATCAATGCGTTGTTGATACCGTGATTTATTTGACTCATCGTTCAGTTGGCTTAATACTGACTGGTAGCGCTGTTTTAGTAATTGTATAAATTCCAGCATAAGGCGTTTGCTTAAGTTTATAATTGACTTACATTTTAGTCGGTTTAGCTATTTAGTGTTATTCGCAAGACCGCACTAACAACAGCTTTGAACACCCTTAGAACTGCGCTTGGGCAGTCAAGTTCTGGTAACGCAACTACACGACAAATAACATCATATAATAACAGTAATAATAACCATGACTACCCTATCATGGACAGAACCACCACACGAGGCCACATTATGAAACGAAACCCCCTGCTTTTTCTCATTATCTTATGTTTAGCATTAACTGCCTGCGGTAAAGGCCAGTCCATTAACGGGCATACCACACGAACCGCTTACCGGTCAGTCAAAACGCTAAAAGAAAAACTTCCCGTCGATAATAAAATTGAGTTTGAAGTCTCGTTCTGGACAATACGCGATTCTAAAAAGTCTGACGATGAATTCCTGGATACCGTTGACGGTAAAGACCCTTGGGAAATCATTGATATGGGCAAGGAAGTCTATAAGCAACGCAAAGCCAGCGGCTTTGCAGGCTACGAGAAATATGAGAGCTGGGAACAAATGATTGCCCAATTTGACAAGGAAAGGATCGACCAGGAAACGAAAAAAGGCAGCACAAAACGGGAAGATACCCGCAAAAATGGATCTATCTTATACGATATGAGAGCGCCTGATAAGTAAGGCTTTCTGGTTGGACAATAACGACACAAACTGGCTGGCTTCCAAGATAGTCAGTTCCATCGCATGGATTAATTGGGAAATATCAATGCCAATCTCAAGAAATTCGTGCTGCAAGGCTGAAATGGCACGGGCATTAAGGTTGTGCTTTAGATACAAAACCTGATCTTTAAACGACGAAAGCACTGGCTGAATCCGAGTTTCAGCCAGCCGCATGGTCTTAATCAAGCGCGTGTAATTCTGTTTTGCCACCTTAAGTTGCTGTTTGCTGCTGTTGCGTAAGTTACGGTCGGAATATTCATTTAGCTCACTTTCCCATTCCGCAAACAAGGCATAGCTGACTTCTTCTATCGCCCTGATCCGGTCGCTGACGGAATCGGATTTAGCGCGGCAAAATTGGTATTGCCGGTTCAGCAGATTATATTTTTGCTCTAACGTCGATTCGTTCACGTTGACTAACGACCTGAACTTTCCGAGTGCGTCTTCAAACTCATTGCGCGTTTCTTGCAGGCTACCGCAAGCCTGTTCCACTTGATACACCACGATGTCGCGTTTGTGTTCGCCGATGGATTCGCGTGCGCTGTAATAAAAATTCCTGAACAACTTCGATAAAATCCTGCGAAAAAAGCCGAAAGCGACCTTTCTTAGCCCTTTTGATGGTATTTTTACAGAGCTAGGATACGAATTCTTCTGCATTGACGATAGTTAGCTTGAATGACGTTTGTTGGGTAAACTTATGGAACAATGCATCGACAACTTGTTGCTGCACAAGTTTCGGTACATTAAAATCAGCGTTAATATTACCAGATTTGACCAGGATAAGCTCATCAGCCGCCAGCATTTTTGCTAACCAAGCCGATAAACTATCGGACGTAACATCCCAGGTGGCCGGAATACCTGCCTTATCGAGTTCGGCAAAATCTGGCGACCAAACAGCAATACCTTTGTTATTGATTTGCTTACTGCATTCGACTATTGAAGAGGCAATCGCGATATCTGGTTTCAAAGCATTTATGACTAAGGCCATTTGCTGCATGGCCAGGATCGCCATAAGGTGCGCGGCCCTGTCATCAAACTGCCACTGCCGTTGTGCGATCCTGACTTGGTCGGCAAACACGCCCCCGCCGGGAACTATAACCACCGCCCTGCCCTGGTAACAGCTTTCAATCTTGTCGAGACACGACCGCAACTTGCCTGATGCTGCCAAGCTGCCGCCCAGTTTGATAACAATCATTTAACCCCTCACCCTAGCCCTCCTCCTAAGGGAGGGTATTGCCGTTCGTCCTGTCGAAGGACTTATTCAGCGTTTACTTAACTTCTTTAATAAACCTAACAACGCTGCCGCCTTATCAAAACATTCCTGATATTCCTCTTCAACATCGGAATCATTGACGATACCGCCTCCCGCCCAAAACCGTATCGTGCCATTGGAATGCACCAAGGTACGGATGGCGATATTGCTGTCCATATTGCCGTCAAAACCCATGTAACCGATAGCGCCGCAATAAACCCCGCGCCGGTTAGGTTCCAACTCTTCAATGACTTCTATGGCGCGAATTTTCGGCGCACCGGTAATTGAGCCACCCGGAAAGCAGCTTTTTAATAAATCCAGCGCATGTTTTCCTTCCGCCAATATTCCAGTCACCGTGCTGACCAAATGATGCACGGTCGCGTAACTTTCCACCGCAAACAAGGCGGGGACTTTCACCGAACTTGTTTTGCAGGTTTTGCTCAGGTCGTTACGCAACAAATCGACAATCATCAAGTTTTCTGCCCGGTCTTTAGGGCTGTAACGAAGTTGGTCAATTTGCAGCCAATCCGAGGCTGGATAAGCCTTCCTCGGTCTTGTGCCTTTGATGGGCTTAGTTTCAACGCGGCCATTCTCAAGCTTTAAGAACCGCTCTGGCGATGAACTTAAGATTTGCACATCAGGGAAGTTAAGGTAAGCACTAAACGGCGCGGCATTCATTTCCCGCAACAATTGATAAGCCACCCAGGGATCGCCTACACAATCGGCCACAAAACGCTGGCTTAGGTTGACCTGATAGCAATCGCCTTCTTTCAGGTAATGCTTAATCCGTTCAAAAGCGCTGGTGTAACTGGCCTTATCCATGTTGGATTTGACCTCGCTAGTCACCTTAAAGCATCTTGTTTCATCTTTGGCGGGTAACACACTAAATAAGCTGATTAACGACTGCCAATGCTGTTCATTGCAATCATGCCCTACCAAAAAACTCTGCCGCTGATGATGATCGACCACCACCGCCCAGTTATAAATGCCAACTGCCATTTCAGGGATGTGTTCCGCATCGTCCGCAATGGCAGGAAGATTTTCCAGCCGACGTGCCAAATCATAAGAAAAATA
>JAYVGW010000057.1:0-5177 GCA_043771735.1 Methyloglobulus sp. | reverse complement strand
TGTGAGAAAAACTGAATTTATAAAATCAATTAATCTGAGATGAAAATGGCGGATAAATGCAAGAAATGCCGATTATGAAATCAAGAAACTACAGTTAACCTTTATACATTACAAATCAACGAGCTGATATACATTACAAATCAACGAGCTGAGGACATATTATTGGTATTTCTCACGATGAATGCAGTCAAACTGACATTTAGCATAATAGCTCCAACGGAATCTCTAATAATATCCTCTCCCTCTGGGAGAGGGCTAGGGTGAGGGAAATAACCACTTGATTTTAAAGCCCTCATCCCAACCTTCTCGGCAACTGCTCCTGCGTTGCCCTACTACCTACATCCATGTAGGCATCCCAAGGGGAGAAGGAGTTTTTTGATTTTTTAGAGGTTGCCTCAAAGCTGGTTCCTTATGTCCTCATGCTACCACCACCTGCAAGCTTCGATTTTATCTAAGCCATCAACTAATGTTATTCTACAATATTAGCATTACAGCATTTCATCCCAGCCGTTCTTAAATATAAAAGAGGAAAACACTATGAGCGAAAAAATCATTATGCGTACCGGAGAAGCATTGGTCGCTGGCGGCCCACCTGGGACAGCCGCCGAACCGGAAGTTATTATCGGCGAACTTGACGGCCCTGTCGGCACGGCAATTGCGAGCATGACCGCCGGCCAAGTCAAAGGCCATACCCGTGTATTTGCCATTTTAAACACGGATATCCAAGTTAGGCCGGTGACGTTGATGGTCAGTAAAGTCACCGTCAACCACAGCCGATATACCAATATCCTGATGGGTACGGTACAAGCTGCCATTGCCAACGGCGTTTTGGATGCCGTACGTGCCGGTGACATCCCCAAAGAAAAAGCCAACGATTTAGGCATTATCGTCTCGGTTTGGCTGAACCCGAGCGTGACGACCGATGACAATCTGGACCATAAAATCCTGTTTGATATTCACCGCAAAGCCATGGCAGCAGCCATCCACAAAGCGATGAACAATCAACCAGATATCGATTGGTTATTGGAAAACCAGGACAAAATAACTCATAAGTATTACCAAATGGGGCTGGACGGTAAAATTTAGTAGGCATAAGCGAATACCCTAACAGATTGGGCGCAGCTAGTGGAGTTCAGCAACAAGTATAAGTTGATTCACGATAGGTTCAGGTTCTTTTGCTATATTTTGCTCTCCTTACACACTAAAACACAGGAACAGTCTATGAAAAACAAAACGTTATTATTCATTTCATTAGTACTTTCATCTAGCATCTTACACGCGGATTTAAATCCACTTGGTGGAGTCGGAACGGACATGGTGAAAGATGCCGCCACCGATGCAGTCAAAGAAAAAGTTACCGATACCGCAAAAGACATGGCTAAAGATGCCATGAAACCGGCAACAGCGCCTGCTGAAGCCGCTAAAGACACCAAAGCAACAACGGCTGACACAGCAAAAGCCTCAACTGAAAGCTCACCTGCAACGGCCACCACAGAAACGCCTGTGAAAGCAGTCAAAAGTAAAGTTCTCAAGAAAGCTTTAAAAAAACGCCACTAAATTTTAGGAAGAAGCCTGTGCGTCGTTACCATTTAGTTTTCGGTAACGACGCGCTGGATATAACTTATCTAGCCATCTAAACCCGCTTTTTTGGTTATTAGTCGCCACACCCTTCCACCTAAAACCATCCGCATCTGGTATCATAAGCGATTGAATGTAGACAGTTCGTCAACATTCGCGTTACTTAAGAGCCCCTTGTGAAGTCTGCCGCATTTTCATCGTTACCGTTAAAACCCGCCCTGCTAGAAAATATAGAATCCTTAGGCTACACCCAACTCACGCCAATCCAAGCGGAAAGCCTGCCGCACATCCTTGATGGAAAAGATGTGATTGCACAGGCCAAAACCGGCAGCGGCAAAACCGCCTGTTTCGGGATTGGTATGTTATCGCGCCTGGATTTGAGCAGTTTTAAGGTGCAGGCGATGGTGGTTTGCCCGACCCGCGAACTGGCCGACCAGGTCTGCAAGGAAATCCGCGGACTGGCACGTTTTACCCAAAACATCAAAGTGTTGGCCTTATGTGGCGGCGTACCTTTCGGGCCACAAGCCGATTCCTTGCGGCATGGTGTCCATATCGTGGTCGGTACGCCAGGGCGATTGCAGGAACATCTGCGTAAGCGCAGCTTACGCTTGGGTAACCTGAAAATACTCGTGTTGGACGAAGCCGACCGAATGCTGGACATGGGCTTTGAAGAAGCCGTTACCGAGGTCATTTCGTATGCCCCGACACATCGACAAACCTTGCTGTTTTCCGCCACGTTTGCCGACCCCATCCGGGAACTGAGCCAGAAGTTTCAGTACAAACCGGTTACTGTCAGTATTGAGGAAAGCCATCACGCCGATATTATCGAGCAGCTTTTTTATGAGGTAGAAAAAAGCCGTAGAAGCAATGCCTTAGGCTATTTGTTATTGTATCATCGCCCAGAATCGACGGTCATATTCTGCAATACCAAAAAAGATTGCCACGATGTCGCCAATGAATTGGAGAACAGCGGCTTTTCGGTACAGGCATTACATGGCGACCTGGAGCAAAAAGACCGCGATCAGGTGTTGGTGCGTTTTGCCAATAAAAGCTGCTCCATCCTGGTAGCGACCGATGTTGCCGCACGTGGACTGGACATTAAAGAATTGCAGGCCGTGATTAATTACGAACTGCCGTGGGACCCGGAAATCTATGTCCACAGGATTGGCCGCACAGGTCGCGCAGGTAATAAAGGCTTGGCGCTGAGTTTATGTACGCAGCAGGAGCTGCCCAGGGTTAAAGCTATCGAAGAGTATCAAAATGCTACGGCTCGGTGGGACGAGGTTGCGCCCTTTAGAATCAGCCACGAGGAGCGGTTTGAAGCCCCAATGGTCACTTTGTGGATAGACGGTGGACGCAAAGATAAAATGCGCCCGGGTGACGTATTGGGGGCTTTGACCGGCGATGCGGGTATCCCAGGCAGTGAAGTCGGCAAAATCGACATCTTTGACAATCATGCTTATGTGGCGATAAAAAGGGAGAGCGTCAATGCCGCCCTCGCCTGTTTAAGGAATGGCAAAATAAAGGGTCGTAGTTTCAATGTCCATAAGTCCCAGTGGAGGTAACCAACAAACTCAGGTTTGCCTGTAAAAGTAGTTTTGTTGGATTCAGATTCGCGTGTATGTCATGCAAGAAGGGTTACATCACCCCGCGCCGCAACAACGCTTAAACTTCTTGCCGCTGCCGCATGGGCACGGTGCATTCTTGCCTTGGTTAGATTGTTGGATTATTTTGCCGACTTTTCTGACCACCCCATCCAGATAAAGCCAGCGGCCATTGGTTTTGGCAAAACGGCTGACTTCATGCAGCCTATAGGCTTCGCCATTGTTTAAGTAGAATGCCTTGAATTCGACTATGCCCTTGCTGTCATTGACTCCACCCTTTTGGGTGTCGATAATTTCCAACCGTTGCCAATTAAGGTTTTCGGCAGAAAAATCTGTCTTTTCAGGCTGTACCTTAGCTTCCCAAGTCGCCAGTATATAGTCGTCATTGCCCAAGGCGTATGCCGTAAAGCGCGAGCGCATCAATGCTTCGGCTGTAGCCGGTAATTTGTCGCCGGAATGAAACGGAGCGCAACATTGCTGGTAGTCAATGCCCGATCCACAAAGACAAAATGATTCAGTGCTCAAAGGTTACGTCCCTATTGTTAAGCTGAGAAAGGTTAGGCTTATTTTATTCTGAGCGACACGGCAGCGCATATCACGCACTCAAAAACATCGCATCGCCATAGCTGAAGAAGCGGTAAGACTGGTCGATAGCGTGTTGATAGGCTTTCATCACAGGTTGATAACCCGCAAAAGCGGCAACCAGCATTAATAGGGTGGATTCGGGTAAATGGAAGTTGGTCAGCATGGCATCGACAGACTTGAATTCATAGCCTGGCGTAATAAATAAATCAGTATCGCCAAAACCGGACTCCAGTCGCCCAGTTTGGGATGCCGACTCCAACGCCCTGACCGCCGTGGTACCAATGGCAATGACCCTCCCGCCCCTGGCCCTGGCCTTACGGACGGCTTCAACGGCATCTTGCGATACACTAAAATTTTCTTTGTGCATCAGGTGTTGGGATAAATCTTCTACCCTAACGGGTTGAAATGTACCGCTGCCGACGTGCAAGGTCACAAAAGCCGTTGCCACGCCTTTGGCTTTGATTTTTTCCATCATCGCCAGATCAAAATGTAAGCTGGCGGTAGGTGCGGCTACCGCGCCAGCATGTTTGGCAAATACACTTTGATAGCGGCTGGTATCTGCTTCATCATCAGCCCTGGTAATGTAAGGCGGTAAGGGAATGTGGCCGATCTGTTCTAAAATCTCGAGCAATGGTTTATCACCTTTAAACTCAAGCTGAAATAAATCATCTGCCCTGCCCTGCACTTTACAGTGATACAGACCATCCAGCTTAATTAAAACGCCTTGCTTTGGCGGCTTACTTGCCCTTACATGGGCAATGGCATGGTGGTCATCCAATATTCGTTCAATGAGAATTTCGACTTTGCCACCGCTGGCCTTCGTGCCAAACAACCGGGCAGGAATCACCTTGGTATCGTTAAAAACCAGCAGGTCGCGTTCGTCGATTAAACCGATAAAATCAGTAAACTGTCTATCGGCAAGCTGACCCGTTCGTTTATTCAAGCATAACAGGCGGCTGGCATGGCGTTCCGGCAAGGGCTGTTGGGCAATTAATTCTTCAGGTAGTCGATAGCTAAAATCACTCTTCTTCATGGCGGGGATAATATCAGGTTACCTCTACCAAATACACACAAAATGGGCTGGCGTTTTTCATCAAGTGTCCCTATAATGTGCGTTCTTTGCCGGGGTGGCGGAACTGGTAGACGCGCCGGATTCAAAATCCGGTGATGGTGACATCGTGCCGGTTCGATTCCGGCCCTCGGTACCAAGCAAAGATTTTATAGCTACAAAGAAAACCATAAACCCGCAAGCCGCAAGGCTTCGCGGGTTTTTTATTGTCCAAAAACCTAAAGAAATCGAAATGCAATAACTTTACATGGCTATTAACAAGCCACAGGTTAACTGGCAATTGCTTTTAATAACCAATTGAATTTACAGAACTTGATATTTATCAACCTGTGCAAAGTATA
>JAYVGW010000056.1:0-11987 GCA_043771735.1 Methyloglobulus sp. | reverse complement strand
TCCTGCGTGGTTACAGAATATAGGCGCAGATGCCATGTATTTGGGTTTGGATTTACGCGGTGGCGTACATTTCTTGCTCGAAGTCGATATGGATGCGGCGGTAAAACAAGCCGAAGAGCGTTACACAGAAGATTTACGCGTAGCCCTACGCGATAAAAAGATACGTTACCTGTCGGTATCTAAAGACGGTGGCTTTATTAAGCTCAAACTGAAGTCAACGGATGATAAGGTCGCTGTCTTCGACATGTTGGGCAAAGATTTCAAGGGCTTGAAAGCCACTGAACCGGACGAGCAAGATCAAATCTGGCTGCAAATGTCGGAAGCGGATGCGCGCGAAGTCAAGAAATTCGCCGTCGCGCAAAATATGACCACCTTACGGAATCGCGTCAATGAACTGGGCGTTGCTGAACCCGTCATCCAGCAACAAGGCGACAACCGGATTGTGGTGCAATTGCCAGGCGTTCAAGATACTACCCGCGCCAAAGAAATTTTGGGCACGACTGCCACCTTGGAATATCGCTTGGTTGATGTCGAGCATGACGTTCAAAAAGCGGTTGATGGCCATGTCCCTGTCGGCAGTAAGTTGTATTACGACAAAAACAAAAGCCCTGTGCTGCTTGATAAGCGCGTAATTGTTACGGGCGACCAGATTGTCGATGCGTCTTCCGGGATGGACCAAGACGGTCGCGCTGCCGTATTTATTTCCTTAAATGGCGTTGGTGCAGCAAAAATGGGTAAATTGACCCAGGCTAATCTTGGTAAGCCTATGGCGGTGGTGTTTATCGAGAATAAGGTTGAAACCAAAGTTGTTGATGGGCAAAAGGTTCGACGCAAAGAAAAAGTTGAAAAAGTTATTAGTGTGGCGACCATTCAGGGTGTATTTAGCAAGCGTTTCCAGACGACAGGTTTGGATAGTCCGCAAGAAGCACGGAATCTGGCGCTTTTGCTTAGGGCTGGTGCGTTGGCCGCACCCGTGGATATTGTTGAAGAACGCACCGTGGGGCCAAGCTTAGGTCAGGACAACATCAATAAAGGTATATTGTCGTTTGTTGTAGGTTTTATCTTGGTTGTCTTGCTGATGGCGGGTTATTACAAAGTCTTCGGTATGATTGCCGATGTGGCGCTGGCCTTTAACGTGGTCATCGTCGTGGCGATATTGTCAATGCTGCAAGCAACGCTGACCTTGCCGGGTATTGCGGGGATTATATTAACCGTCGGTATGTCCGTCGATGCTAACGTATTGATATTCGAGAGGATACGTGAAGAACTAAGGAATGGTGTGTCACCACAAAGCGCTATCTACATGGGCTATGACAGGGCGTGGGGGACAATCCTGGATTCGCACGTCACCAACCTTGTAGTCGCCGTTGTGCTATTCGCTTTTGGTACCGGTTCGGTCAAGGGTTTTGCGGTGACGCTTATTATCGGGATTTTGTCCTCCATGTTTACCGCCATTGCCGGCACACGGATGGTCATCAACTGGGTTTATGGCAACCGCAGGGTTGAGAAATTATCCATCTAAATACGTATTTAGCATAATTCCGAAGCGACTAAACAATTATGAAAAAAACACACATAAATTTTATTGGTAACCGAAAAATTGCGATGACCTTTTCCGGCATTCTAATGGTGATAGCGATTGTTTCGCTGGCCGTCAAAGGTTTGCAGATGGGCATTGATTTTACGGGCGGTACATTAATTGAAGTCGGTTATGAACAAACTGCCGACCTGACGGCACTACGCAAAACCTTGGATGAATCGGGTTTTAAAAATGCGACCGTGCAGAATTTTGGCACCTCCAAAGATGTCCTGATTCGCCTGAAACTGGAAGCAGGCGTGAACAGCGCGGATTTGAGTACAAAAGTGCTGGAAGCCATCAACAAAAACACGTCCGCACCTGCCAAGTTGCGCCGCGTCGAGTTTGTGGGGCCTCAAGTCGGTGACGATCTGGCGCAGGATGGCTTTTTGGCCTTGCTGTATTCGACAATAGCCATTTTGATTTATATTTCGCTACGTTTTGAATGGAAATTTTCAGTCGGTGCGATTATTGCGACCTTTCATGACGTTATCGTAACCTTAGGTGTATTTTCGGTATTTGCCTTGGAGTTCGACCTGACAGTATTGGCGGCCATTCTTGCCCTTATTGGTTATTCCCTAAATGATACCATCGTAATTTATGACAGGATTCGGGAAAACTTCAGGAATATGAGAAAAACTTCGACGGAAGACATCATGAATATTGCAATCAATGATACTTTAAGCAGGACGCTCATGATCTCGATGACCGTGTTCCTGGTGCTTATATCGCTGTTTTTCCTGGGCGGTGAAGTTATCCATAATTTTTCTATTGCCCTGTTATTCGGCGTGGTTTTCGGCACGTATTCATCAATCTTTATCGCCAGCCCTGCGGCTTTGATGTTGGGTATCAGTGCTGAAGATTTGATTGTACCTATCAAAGAAGGTGCTGAATTAGACAGGATGCCTTAATTCAAAGGCTATTCGGATCAAATATAATAAATACTATTTTTAATTGTTCAATTGGAGTTTCAAAAACACATGGCGATAGAACGCACTTTCTCGATCATCAAGCCGGATGCAGTAGCAAAAAATGTCATCGGTGAAATTTATAGCCGCTTTGAAAAAAACGATCTGAAAATTATCGCGGCAAAAATGTTGCACCTGACCCAAGCACAAGCCGAAGGCTTTTACGCAGAACACAAAGAGCGCGGATTTTTTAACGACCTAGTGGCGTTCATGATTTCAGGGCCGGTCATTATGCAGGTTTTGGAAGGTGAGAATGCCGTCCTAAAGCACCGTGACATCATGGGTGCAACCAATCCTAAAGAAGCGGCGGCTGGCACGATACGCGCTGATTTCGCCAACAGCATCGACGAAAATGCAGTGCATGGCTCTGATGCAGTTGCAACAGCCCAACGGGAAATTGCTTACTTTTTCTCAGACAATGAACTCTGCGCCCGTACCCGTTAAACAAAAATCCTTGAATTTGCTGGATCTTGACAGGGCAGGTCTAGCGGCCTTCTTTGTCGGATTAGGCGAAAAGCCATTTCGTGCAACACAGTTATTGAAATGGATTTATCAAGAAGATGTCGTTAACTTCGATTTGATGACCAATTTCAGCAAACCGCTACGTTCTTATCTTAGCGAAAACTGTCATATAACAACACCTGAAATCGTGTTGGAAAAGATCGCCAGCGACGGCACACGTAAGTGGGTGGTTCAGACTGGGTGCGGCAATCAGATTGAAACGGTATTTATACCCGAAGAAAATCGCGGCACCTTATGTGTATCATCACAGGTGGGTTGCGCGCTTGCTTGTACGTTTTGCTCGACCGCCCAACAAGGCTTTAACCGCAATTTAACGACGGCGGAAATTATCGGTCAGGTTATGGTTGCCCAACAACGCTTAGGCAAAGAAAAAAAGATTACCAATGTCGTCATGATGGGCATGGGTGAGCCGCTGCTCAACTTTGACAATGTTGTTGCCGCCATGAACCTGATGATGGATGATTTTGCTTATGGAATTTCCAAACGGCGGGTAACCATCAGCACATCCGGTGTGGTGCCTGCCATGTACCGATTGACGGAAGTTTGTGATGTCAGTCTGGCAGTCTCCTTGCATGCAGTCACCGATGTATTGCGGGACGAGCTGGTCCCTATCAACAAAAAATACCCGTTAAAAGAATTATTGGAAGCTTGTCGGGAGAATGCCAAACTTGCGCCTCGGCGTACCGTCACTTTCGAGTATGTGATGTTGAATGGCATTAATGATTCCATCGAAGATGCACATGGGCTGATTGAATTGCTTAAAACCGTGCCGTCAAAGCTGAATTTGATACCGTTTAACCCGTTCCCTAATTCCAATTACACTTGTTCCAGCAACAATGCGATCCATCGGTTTAAAACCTTACTGAATGATGCCGGAATTGTGACAACGGTAAGAAAAACCCGTGGTGAAGATATTGATGCCGCCTGTGGGCAATTGGTCGGTCAAGTGGCAGATAAAAGCCGTAGACATCTTAAACTAAAAACTATGAGTGCTGAACATGCCGCTTAAACCAAGTTATAAGATGAAACAAGTCGTGATTGTGCTGCTGTCAATTGCCTTGTCAGCGTGTTCCTGGTTTTCAAATGGCCCCGCTGAAAAACCCACGGACATTTATCTACAGCTTGGTGTCCGGTACATGGATCTTAACAAGCTGGAATTGGCCAAGGAAAATTTACTAAAAGCCTTAGATAAAGAACCCAACAATGCGCGGGCGCATAGTGCTTTGGCATTCTTGAATGAAAAAATCAATCATTTCGACGAAGCGAAGCAGCATTACGATGCCGCCATTGGCTTGTCGCCCGATGATATTGGCATACAAAATAATTATGGCAAGTTCCTATGCGACCGTAGGCAATTCGACAGAGGTTTGGTTTTGCTGACACAAGCAACATCCAACCTATTAAATGACCGGCAGTGGATGGCGTTGACCAATGCTGCGCGTTGCCACCTGGGCATGGGCCAGCGTCCACAAGCCGTCACGCTACTTAAACAGGCTTTGGACATGAACGGCCAATATTCGGCGGCCTTATTCGAAATGCAAAAAATTAGCTATCAAATGGGCGATTACAAGGCCGCAGAAGATTATTTGCAGCGGTATTTGGGCGAAGCCAACCACACCGCTGAAACCTTATGGATAGGCATCCAAACAGAACAAGCCTTGGGCAATATGTCACTTGCCAATGAATACCGCAACCTGTTGCTGGATAAATTCCCAAACTCCAATGAAGCCAAGCAAGTGGCAGGCATTCGCTAGACAGTCGATCCGAGATGGCAGCTAATATTCAAGCAGTTCGTGGGATGCACGATGTACTCCCCGACCAAACCCCGCTTTGGCAGTATGCCGAACGCATCATCAGGGAAGTGCTGTCCAGCTATGGCTACAGCGAAATCCGCTTGCCCATCGTGGAGAAAACCGAATTATTTAAACGTTCTATCGGCGAAGTCACCGATATTGTCGAAAAGGAAATGTACACCTTTGATGACCGTAACGGAGATTCCCTAACGCTTAGGCCAGAAGGCACGGCGGGTTGCTTACGGGCATGTCTGGAGCATGGTTTGCTGCATCATCAAGTCCACCGGTTGTGGTATTACGGCCCCATGTACCGGCACGAAAGGCCGCAGAAAGGCCGTTACCGCCAGTTTATCCAACTGGGCGTGGAAACTTACGGTATGTCCGGCCCCGATATTGACGCGGAATTAATCCTGCTGATGCACCGCTTATGGCAAAAGCTGGGCATACGCGATAAGGTCAGGTTGCAACTGAATTCCTTGGGTACTATCGCCGAGCGCCTGGCTTATCGGGAAGTCCTGGTGGCTTATTTTCAGCAATATAAGGAAAGCTTGGATGAAGACAGTCTCCGACGATTAAACACCAATCCTTTGCGGATTTTGGACAGCAAAAATCCTGAGATGAAAGCCATTATTGCCAATGCCCCTGAATTGATGGCTTACTTAGGCACTGAAAGTTTGGCACATTTCAAGGCCATCACCACAACCTTGGAAGGTTTAGGCGTGGTATACGAAATCAATACCCGACTCGTCCGTGGATTGGATTACTACAGCAAAACGGTTTTTGAGTGGATAACGGACGAACTGGGTTCACAAGGCACTGTTTGTGCGGGTGGGCGTTATGACGGGCTGATAGAGCAATTGGGCGGAAAACCTAACCATGCCGTCGGTTTTGCAATGGGTATGGAGCGGTTGCTGGCCTTGCTGGAAACACGCGCAGACATTCCCGTCGGAAGAACGGTTGATGCTTACATGATTAGGGTTGGCGAGAAAGCGGAACGTGAAGGTTTGCGTTTTGCGGAAAGGCTCAGAGACGAGATTCCCGCACTAAAGTTGCAAGTATCTATTGATGGTGGTAATTTTAAAAACCAGTTCAAAAAAGCTGACAAGGTTCGTGCAGAATTCGCTATCATTCTAGGCGATGACGAGGTTACTCGAGGGGAAGTTGGAATCAAGTTTTTAATGGAAGACCTTCCCCAGCAGACTATGACACAACAGCAAGCAAGCAATTATTTGCGGCAGCAATTAGAAACAAAATCGTTTAAGCGTTCCGTGGAAGGATACATAGAGCCTTTACGGGAAAAAAATAACGGTAAAGTTAGTTCGTAAATTACTGTTACGAAATTGGCGACAAAACCTAATATTTATCAGACAAAACAGAGAACAACAGTGGAAATTTACGATACAGAAGAAGAACGGATTGAAGCGTTAAAAGGCTGGTGGAAGGAAAACGGCACATCAACGGTGATAGGTATAGCCTTGGGTATTGCCGTTATCGTTGGCTGGAACTATTGGCAGGGGCACAAGAAAGACCAGGCAAGCGAGGCTTCGGCGCTCTATGACCAGTTGCTTAAAGCGGCTGAAACCAACCAAAAAGATTCGGTGGATAAGCTGGCCAAACGCTTGCAAGAGCAATTTGTAAACACGAATTATGCCGCTTATGGCGGCTTGTTCCAGGCAAAAATGAAGGTTCAGCAGGGTGACATTCCTGCGGCTAAAGAAATCCTGAAAAAAATTGCCGACGGCAAGGACAAGGAACTAAGCCATATTGCCAAGATCAGGTTGGTCAAATTGATGCTGGCAAGCGGTGAATATGAACAAGGCTTACAGGTTATTAATACTGTCGATCAAGCGGCGGCGGCAAAATTTTCCGATAACTACGATGAACTAGTGGGGGATTTGTATGTGGCGTTGGACCGTTTGGACGAAGCCCGTAGCTCTTACCAAAAAGCCTTAAAGAATGGTTATCCGTCGCCTTTGTTGCAACTTAAAATCGACGACTTGACGGCCCCAGAAAAAATCGAAACTAAAAAATAATGCGTTTTAAAATTCCCTTAATTATTCTGCCCTTACTAGCCGTACTGTTTCTTTCCGGCTGTTCCGCAATGGATTGGGCTAGTGAATCCTTGTCGGGTGTCAAAGATTATTTCACTGGCGGTGCTGACAATTCTGAACCACCCAGTCCGCTTGCTGAATATACGCCAGAAATTCAGGCTGAAGTGCTTTGGAAAGAAAGTGTGGGCGTGGGCACTGACGGACAAACTTTAAAGTTGGTTCCGGCAATCGGCAATGGCCGGATTTATGCAGCCGATAGGGATGGGCTGGTGCAAGCCAGGGACTTGGCATCTGGCAATCTGGTTTGGGAAGTTGAGATTGAAGACCAAAATGAGGATGCAGTTAATTTTTCCGGTGGCGCTGGTTTAGGGGCTACTGCCGTTATTTTAGGCAGCAACAATGGCGAGGTTATCGCGCTTAGTGCTGAAAATGGTTCTGTACTCTGGAAAACACCGGTTTCAAGCGAAGTAATGTCCGTTCCCGTCGTTGCCAGTGGCATCGCTATCATACGCACAACGGATGGTTCGGTTATTGCCCTGAATGAAAAGACCGGCACAAAAGTTTGGAGCTACGAACATAACGTACCCGCCTTAACGGTACGTGGCACGGGTACGCCGCTAATCATTGAAGACACCCTCATAGAAGGCTACGACAACGGCAAATTAATGGCAATGCGTTTGGAAGACGGCAAATATGTCTGGGAGTCCAGCGTGACTATCCCCAAAGGCCGGTCGGAAGTTGAGCGCCTGGTTGATATAGACGTTGACCCCATCGAGTCACGGGGAGTTATCTATACGGCGAGTTATAACGGTGGTTCTGCTGCCGTTTCGATCCTCGACGGCGATGTTCTATGGCGGAATGAAGCCGTCTCTTCCCATACCGGCCTAAGCCAGGATGACCAGTACCTGTATATCTCAAATTCTAACGGGCATGTGTTGCAATTAGATAAGCGCACCGGCTCGTCTTTGTGGGAGCAAAAAGATTTGCACGGACGCAGGCTGACCTCCCCTGTAGCTTATCAAGGCAATGTCGTCGTTGGCGATGTTGAAGGCTATGTGCATTGGTTAAGCAGCACGGATGGACGGCAACTCGCCCGTCTACAGGTAGCGGGTGATGCGATTGATGCCAAGCCTATTGTCGTTGGGGATACCGTTTATATTTATGCTAAAGACGGTACTTTAGCCGCCCTAAAAGCCCAGTAGTATGTTGCCAGTCATCGCCTTAGTAGGCCGCCCCAATGTGGGCAAATCCACCTTATTCAATTACCTGACCCGTACCCGAGAAGCGTTAGTCGCCGATTTCCCCGGCCTGACGCGGGACAGGCAGTATGGTCGCTTAAAGCATGGCAACAGGCCTTGCCTTATAGTAGACACCGGTGGTATTGCGGATGATGCCGCAGGTATTGAAAGTCTCGCGCGTAAGCAAGTGCAAATCGCGCTGGAAGAAGCCGACATCGTATTTTTTATGGTCGATGCGCGTGAAGGCTTAAGTGCTTCCGACAAGGTGATTGCCGAGACTTTACGAAAGCTCGCCAAGCCCATCATTTTAGTGACTAACAAGATTGATGGCCTCGATGCCAGCATAGTCATGGCTGATTTCTATTCCTTAGCGTTAGGTGAGCCGATTGCTTGTTCGGCAGCACATGGGCGCGGCATCCCCGAGTTGTTGGAACGGGTTAATGAACTATTGCCGCCGGAAAAAGAAGCCGTTGATGAAAATCAAGGTGGCATCGGCATTGCGGTGGTTGGCAGGCCAAATGTCGGCAAATCAACCTTGGTCAATCGCTTGTTGGGCGAAGAACGGGTTATCGTTTTCGATAAACCTGGCACAACCCGCGACAGTATTTATATTCCATTTGAACGCAACGGTAAAAAATTTACCTTGGTGGATACGGCAGGTATGCGCCGCCGTGCCAGAGTTTCAGAAGCCATAGAAAAATTCAGTATTATAAAATCGTTACAAGCGATTGAAAAATCGCATGTGGTCATTTTTTTGATTGATGCCAGCGAAGGTATTACCGACCAAGACGCTCATCTGCTGGGTTTGGTATTGGAAGCGGGCCGTGCGTTGATTATCGGCTTGAACAAATGGGACGGGCTAAGTGCCAACCAAAAAACGACGATACAACGGCAGCTAGACATAAAACTTTCCTTCCTCGAATTTGCCGAAAAGCACCCGATCTCGGCATTACATGGCAGTGGTGTTGGAAAATTATTTGATGTCGTACACACCTTGTATGAATCAGCGATGGTCAATATGGGGACACCGTTATTGACCCGAATCCTCAAGGAAGCCACCGACGCGCATCAACCTCCTCTGGTCGGCACTCGCCGCATTAAGCTAAAGTACGCACATCAAGGTGGCCGCAATCCACCTGTGGTTATCATCCACGGTGTACAAACCGATGCCTTGCCGATTTCTTATAAGCGCTATCTGACCAATTATTACCGAACTAAATTACACTTATCCGGTACGCCGATACGTTTGGAGTTTAAATCCCCAATCAATCCCTTTCATGGTCAAAAAAACAAACTCAGCGACAAGCAAGTAGAAAAACGTAAACGCCTAGTTAGACGTATGAAAACCAAACAATAACCTAATCGGTTAAGCGGTCTTTTAAAATAAGAGGAACACATCATGGCTACCATCAAATTTCAAGGCAACCCACTCCATACCTCCGGCGAACTACCCGCAGTAGGCAGTAAAGCGCCTGACTTCACCCTAGTCAGCGGCAAATTGGCAGACGTTACCTTAGCCACTTATGCCGGAAAAAAGAAAGTATTGAATATCGTCCCCAGCCTGGATACGCCCACCTGTGCGATGTCCACCCGCAAATTCAATGAAAAAGCCAGCAAGCTGGATAACACGGTCGTACTGGTGATTTCCGCCGACCTGCCGTTTGCCCAATGCCGTTTTTGTGAAACCGAAGGCTTAACCGACGTTATCCCTTTATCCACCTTCCGCTCCAGCTTTTCGGGCGATTACGGCGTCACCTTAACGGACACCATTCTCGCTGGATTAACCGCCCGTGCGATAGTTATTATTGGTGAAGACGATAAGGTGATATACACGCAACTGGTAGATGAACTCGCCAACGAGCCGGATTATGATAGCGCGTTAGCTATTTTATAAAAATTTTTTGACTGAAATAAAACACTAGACTGTTATTTACAATAATCTAGGCTACACTTCACCTTATAGATTTGGTTCTTTGAAGTTTTAAGTATTTTTGAACTAAACTTGTCTGGAACCACATATACACAGCAGGTTCAAGCCAACTGGCTTCAATCTTTAAAAGACCGGACCAATAATTGCTGACAATTCGTGGTCTTTAAATATGGGAATCTCTAATAATCCCCCTATCCCACTGGAGAGGGGGTAACTGATTGATTTCAATTCCCTCATCCCAACCTTCTCCCTAAGGGAGAAAAAGATTTTTGAATTATTAGAGCCCCCCATATAAGCATCATAGCGTTAGGTTGGTTGCTGAATTTTCAGAAACATGATTAATAAAGCGCTTGTGCAAAGATGATATACGCATACAAACTCATCCTGTATTAGAAAATAGAATTTAAACGCCTGTCCATAAGTATGTTAAACGACCATATCGTGCCTATATTGTATTTTCTCGCGATTTTCGTTAGTTTCGTAATAATCGGCTGGCTCCTGAATGGTTACGAGGCTTCTGTAATCGCATGGATTGGGATGTTAGCAATGATTTGCTATCTTATGTGGGCTGGATCAGGAGCAATCGCTCTGGCGTCGGTTTGGGTCGTAGGCCTAATGTCTGTGGCCGCAATACGTCAACTTTGGCTTCATGATTTACCAAGACCTGAATTTCGGTTTATCCCCTTGGCATTACTGGCGAACTGGCTGTTCGCTCTGGGGGTTGTTTGGTTGTTAGCTACGGCTAGAGATGTTTTACGGCAACGACATATTTCAAGGAGTTGGGGCTTTTCAGCCCTGATTTGCCTTGGCTTCGTACTAATCGGTTTGGCAAGCGGCTGGCAACTTTACCAAAAGACACTGTTGCTGTATTACGCGTCCTAATATGAATCCTTTGCCTCAGAATCCATCATTCGAACAAACGGGCTACTCTGCCCGTACAGCTGACTACTATATTCAGCAAATAGATGCCACTGTTCATGATAGTTTAACCCCAGAACAGTTAGTCGCGGTTCGAACTGCACTGGAATCTGCGATACCGAAACCCTCTCCCAAAATTGTGAATTTACGGGTGAATATTGATTTAATTGTCTTTCGCTTCTATATCGTTTTGTTCGTTGGTAAGGATCGGCGCAAATATCAACGGTCATCCAAAGCCACAGGAATTACCAAAGGCGCAAATATAATCGCAGCAATTACGATGCTTATAGGGCTAAATCTGACTATCAGCCTGTTTATTTTCTTGGTTGCTTATTTGGCCAAGTCTGCTTTGGGAATCAATTTGTTTTCCGGTCACTTGAGTGACTATTTACGCCATTAATCCAACGATTTCACGCACAAACAATAACGCCAGCACAGACTAACTTTATGAGGCAGAAAAATTTAGAGGACACTAATTTCCCAAAGTGGGAGCTCCGTCACATAAAAATTTTTCTGCCTATGTGATACTTTGCTTGGAAATTGGCGTTATGTTTCCTTCTTTGTTAGTGAGTTAATCAATCTCATAAGCCTACTCAAGGATGGGGGAGGCTTTTTTTTGTACAAAACAGCCCAATAAAAAGCGTTAAGCACTAAAATAGGCAGACAGTTTGCCAATCAATTGCTTATCGTGCTGAATATCATCTGGATTACCTTCTTCCTCGCCGCATTTTGCACCGCCTTAGTCAAGCTGCTGTTTTTTGGAGACCAACAAGTCTTTGGCTTATTGATGGAAGCCTTGTTCAGCCAAGCCAAAGCTGCATTTGAAATTTCCTTAGGGCTGACGGGTGTTTTGTCCTTGTGGTTAGGCATCATGCAGATCGGCGAACGCAGTGGCTTTATCCAATTATTAACACAATTTCTCACGCCGTTATTTAGCAAGTTGATGCCAGATGTACCTAAAGGCCACCCCGCTTTGGGCGCAATCGTGATG
>JAYVGW010000055.1:0-4578 GCA_043771735.1 Methyloglobulus sp. | reverse complement strand
TTCAAGTCCGGCGAGACGGCGATTTGCGCTTCGGGTATTTTTGCCACTTCAAAGTTTTTGCCTGTTAGCGCCAACTCGACTGGGTAGTGTAATTCCGGTTGTAAACTGACCGTACCACTAAGATTGATAAGGCCTTCGGATTTTGCGGAACCGTTGATCTGGATAAGGTCGCTGTTATCGGTTTGTGTTTGGGCTTGCAGGTTAATGTCATGGGCGCTAATACCAAGTTTATCAACTGTTAAAGCACCATTGGTGAGATGTACACCCCCGTTGACTAAAGGATTTTGCGCCGTGCCTTTTGCCGTAAAATCGGCTTTCAACAACCCTTTGATATGGGATAATTGCGGAGCAAAAGGCTCAATCATTGCGAATTCACGGATTGAAGCATTAGCTTGGGCGGACAGTACTTGAGTCTTGCCTGTATCCATTTGCAACTTTGCGCGTAGATAATCCTGCTTTATTAACGCCATATCCAAATCTGCGGAGAGCGATTCGCCTTGAATACGCCCATAGAGTGAAGTTGCGCCTAATACGATTTCTCTTTTTGTTTCTTGGTTTCCTAATGAGAGGGTAATGTTGGCGGGCAGTGCCAGACGAAAATTTCCGGCAATGACATCCTGAATCTGTAGGTCTGCATCAAGGTTAATTTTGGTTTTTAAGTTAATTTTTTCAGATGAATCAGGCTTATTCAGGACGACTGGTACGGTAGAGCCTTGGATATGGATAGCATTGCTGCGATTGCCCGAGGCAACAACATGCAAATTAATGTTATGCAGACCCATTTTCCCCATATCGGCTAACCCATCGGTAACATCAATATGTCCACTTACCAGTGGTTTTTTTATAGAACCTTGCAAACCTAAATCCGCTTTTAGAAGCCCTTTGATGTCCGATATTTCTGGGACAAATGGTTTAATTAACGAAAATTCAGCAATTGATGCGGATATTGTCCCTGAGATTGCCTGGGTTTTGCCAATATCCATGAGTAACTTACCCTGCAAATAATCATGGCCTGCCAACAGCAAGTCTATATCTGCCGAGACCTTATCGCTTTTGATGTTCCCTGACAAAGAGGATGCGCCTAAGTGAATTTCTTGCTTGGTTTTTTTAGTGCTTAAAAAAATCTGCGCTGGTGTCGTACCGACTCGATAACTGCCATTCAATAGATTTTTCTTCCTTTGAATGTACACATTGCCATTGATCAGGCTTTTCACAATCATTTGTTCAGGCAGGTAAGCTTGCGCCAGATCGGTCGGTATCGACCCTGCATTCAATTGAAAGCTAAGGTCACCATTCGCAAGATAGAAACCTTGTGTGCAGAGCGAGGCAGTTTGCTGCATTAAACAACCTTCGTTAACGAATACATCAAGTCCAAGCAGTTTTTTTCTACGCGCACTGGCATATTGTTTTTGAGCGACCAACTTTTGCCACTATGAGGGGTAATACCCAGCCTTGAAAGCTCACCTTTCCAGCTATTGCTGGTTAAGCTGCCTTTTAATACGGAGGAGACATTTCCGTGCGGTGAAAGGATGTCGGCGTTAAAGCCATGTTGCTTTGTGCTGCCTTTGCCTTCAATTAATAGTTGGGTGATTTGGGCAGTGCCGCTTTTAATCCCGCTAGCGGAAAAATTTAGGGTTGAGCTTTTTTTATCATCGGGATAGTAATCAATATTTAGGGATACGTTTTCCGTTCTGTGTTCTGCAAATTGCAGGCGCTTACCTTTGGCTTCTACTTTTATTGCCGGGTTCTTCCAGCCTCCCTGCAAACGGCCATTCCCCTTTAGATTTCCGCCCAAGGTCGGCCATATTGTGCTTAAAGTAGGCATATCGATAGAAAACTCGAGGATTCCGCTGCTTTGTCCGAGTAACCCGTCAACTGCAATTTTGTTTGCCCCTGATGTAATACGAAATGCATCGACTTTGAGTTGCTGGCCGTTCAAGGCCAGTTTGCCCTTGACATTCAATACTTGCTTACGTAGTTGCCCGTTCAGTTGGTCAATTTCGGCAGTGATTTGTAATGCCTTGGGATCGAGTTTGCCTTTTAGGTGGCTGCTGAAGGTCAGACTACCGGGCAGTTCGGGTATGACGATGGCTGGATTAAATATTTGTCCTGTTGCGCTTAGGTCGAACATGGGTACATCCCCCCAAGAGACATCACCTGCAAGCTGGAACAGGCCAGTGCTTGATTTTAATTCCAGCTTGTTAACAGTCATGGCATCCAGTCCACCTTTGCCATCAAAAGACAACGATGCTTGCGGCAAATACTGCTGATTCAATTGTCCATTTATCTGAAGCTGATAATCGTTGAGTAAACCAGCCAATTCAAAACGGCCCTGTTTGCTTTCTATTTGCCGGGGGCTTGCGGCAAATGGGTATGTTAAATTGTGCCATTCACCTTGCGCTTTTATGCGCGGTGTTTTCAGCACATCTTCCACATGGCCTTGCAGGGCCAATTTGAAAGGGGAAGTTAAGTGATTGTCGAAAATCAGCTTGTAAACGTCTCCGCTGACCGTGGTTGTGCCTTGCCACACGCCATTTTTGTCCGCATTTATTCGCCAATCTGTCCGTAGGTTTAGAGGAAAACCTTTTTCCAGGGAAACATTTCCTTTAGCTGTGGCAACCAGGATATCCGAGTTAACGGCCAGCGATAGTATTTTGAATTGGTGGTCTTCAGTCTTTGCGGAGAGTTGTAACTTGTCCAAGGAGTGCAACTGACCATCGCTTGTAAATTCCACATCCGTTACCAGGAAGCTACCAATATCAAGCTGGAGTGGCAGTTTGATACCCGCTTCAAGGTTCGTAGGCTCTTTTTCTTCATCTTTTGTTTTGGTAACGCTTATGTCTAATCCATTGATAGTCAAATCAACAATTCTTAAAGTGCCAGAGAACAGTTGGGAAGGTTGCCATGAGAGGTCGATATTGCCGACGGTTACGGTTTCAGTATCGTTTTTGTAATGAAGCCCAGTTAATGCAAGATGGTCAATTAAGCGTCCGTCGATTTTTTCTACAGAAACTTGCCCTGGAACGGCTGAGAAAATACTTTGCAACAGCCAACGGCTGCCTGTCTCGCTGCCTATTAATCCGACTAATGCTATCGGGATGATAATCGCCAGTATCGTCACAAGTAGCAGCCAACGCTTCATCATATCCTTGCCCCAGCGGAAAAATGGATTTGAAATGAAGAATCTGAATCATCCAAAGGTAAAGCAAAATCAACCCGAATTGGGCCTACCGGCGAGTACCATCGCACCCCCAAACCCACGCCTGTTTTAAAGTTGATGCTATCGAGATTAAAGGCGTTGCCGGTGTCTACAAAAGCGGCAACGCCCCAGTTTTCAAGCACAGGATGTTCATATTCAGCGCTGAAAACACTCAGCAATTCACCGCCTTCTACATTACCTAAGCCATCTTTCGGGCCTAACTCCTTATATGAATAGCCGCGCACACTATTGATTCCGCCCGCATAAAACCGGTAGCTAGTCGGCAACTGGTTAATTTGATCGACCAAGGTTGCACCCTGCAAGGTCCGTCCGATAAATTTTCCGCCCAAAGGTAACTCATGAAGCCAGATTGCCGACAGATAACCTTGCAGAAAACTGACATCGGAGATCGGGTTTTGATAACTGCCTTTGGCTTCAAATTCGACTCGATAGCCTTTAGTGGGCCGCAAGGGATTATTGGAGACAGAACGTAACCAGCTACCGCCAGGAACCAATAACAATGTCTGACCGGAATCTGACTCCGTCGTAAAGTCCTCATAACTGTAATCAAGAAAAAGCGTCTGTCTCCAGCCATTGGCATAAGCATGTTTGTGACGGCCAGATAGCGTTGCTGACAGGGAGTTAAAAGTGTCGGTATGTTCGCGCTTAAGGCCACCGCCAAAACTCAAGAAATCTGTAGTTGGTTTGTCCATCGGAATGCTGTATTCCCCTTCGGCAGTGGATAACACAGGCGAGAGGTCAATATTGGCAGTAACGAAATGTCCGTAACGGTTGATCCGGCGGTTGATGTAATTGGCATTCAACAACGGCCCAATATCGGTGTCAAAGCCGATACCGAAACCGTAATGGGCTTTCTTTTTTGGGGACAGTTTAATGGTGACAGGTACGCGTTGATCCTTAACATGTTCCAGGTCAGAGCGGATATCCACCGTGTCAAAATAGCCGCTTTGCGAAAGCGCGTTGTGGGTTTTGGCCAATTGTTCGCTGGTGTAGACATCGCCGCTTTTTATCGACAAGTATTTTTTTACGAACCCCTCATCCAATATATCTTGTTGCACGGTCACATCGCCAAAAACCATGCGTTTGCCGGAATCGAACTTGAGCTTGATTTGTGCCGTGTTGTTTTGCTTGTCAATCAGCAGTTTTTTTTCGATGAACGAACCTTGCAGGTATCCGTTGTCAAGCGCCAAGGATTCAATCTTGCCCTTCATGCTTTCGTATTTGCCATGATGCAGCGGACTGCCTTGTTTTAAGGGCATGCGCTGCGAGGCGGGAAGCCGAGTAGTCCCCAGAAGCGATAGGGCTGGGCGTTTTCACGGAGCGTTTTTTGCGGCGTGAAAATGCAAAGCATTCCGACA
>JAYVGW010000054.1:0-13098 GCA_043771735.1 Methyloglobulus sp. | reverse complement strand
ACCAATGAAACTTTTCAAGAAAAATTTCTGGCTTTTATCCGGCGCACACCGGATGTATCAACGGATAAACCGGAATCAGTCGGCCATATCATGGCATCCACTGTTACCGTGTTGACGGAAAATACACATATCGGCGAACTTATTCCGCTGATGTCAAATAAGGGCCACAGACAAATCCCGATTGTCAATGATGAAAACCGCTTGGTGGGTATGGTGTATCAGGCTAACTTGATTGCGGCGCTTTATGACGAAAGGCTCGATTACGCCAAAGGCCAACCATATCACATTTAAGCTGTTACGGCGTTTGGCGTTAGTTTTTTATCCCATCAACTTAAAAAAACTTTTCGGTGCGCCGCATATCGGGCAATCCCAGTCATCAGGAATATCTCCCCAACGTGTCCCAGGAGCAAATCCGCTATCGGGGTCGCCTTTTTCTTCATCATAGATGTGTTCGCATTCCATGCATCGGTATTTTTTAAAATCGGACATGTTATTCTCTACAAAAAGTAAGTAGGATGGATAAGTGCAGCGCATCCATCAAAATCAATCATCCTATTCAACCCCTCCAAATGATGGATACGCTGCACTTATCCATCCTACGCTTTACATCCAATATCTTGCAATCTTATTCTATATCCATGTCTTTGATATTTTCTGGGTGTCCGTTACATCCCCAATAGCTGTCGTACCAACCCGCTGCTACAGCCTTGCGGAATGACGAATACGGCCATTGCGCCGGGGACGTGACCAAACCGTGCTTGACCGGGTTGTAATGGATGTAATCGACATGCCGCCGCCAATCGTTTTCGTCCCTGATGGCATGTTCCCAAAATCGGCGTTGCCAAATGTCTTTTTCCCTGGGGCGTTTGCCATCTGCGCCAATGCGCTTGGAGACGTATTTTTTGATCTCCCGCCAACGCCCAGAAAAATCATCATCGTTTTCCGGCAATTGCCAAAGGCAATGGAGGTGGTTGGGCAAAATGACTATCGCATCAATCGTAAATGGCCGAGATTCCATAACGTGTTTGAACGCTTGCCTAAGTAAACCGACATGTTGAGGTTGATTGAAGATTGGCCGTCGCTGATAAGTGACAACGGTGAAGAAATAGCTGCCACCAGGGATAAATAGCCGACGGTATTCGGTCATTGAGTGTCGTTAGCAAGTAGGATGGATAAGCGTAGCGCATCCATCGAATTAACCATCATTTTCAACCCTGGCAAATGATGGATGCGCTGTGCTTATCCATCCTACAACTTGTCCGTTACATATTCCCAATCATCGCATCCGCAAATTCACTGCACTTAACTTCTGTCGCACCCTCCATCAACCGGGCGAAGTCGTAGGTGACGTGTTTGCTGGCAATGGTCGCATCCATCGCATTGATAATGGCGTCGGCGGCTTCTGTCCAGCCCAGATAACGCAGCATCATTTCACCGGATAGAATCAACGAGCCAGGATTAACCTTATCTAGGTTGGCGTATTTTGGCGCTGTGCCGTGGGTGGCTTCAAATACGGCTGTGCCAGTTTGGTAGTTGATGTTGCCGCCAGGGGCAATGCCGATACCGCCGACTTGTGCCGCCAGCGCGTCAGAAAGATAGTCGCCGTTTAAATTCAGCGTGGCGATGACATCGAAATCTGTCGGGCGCGTCAAAACCTGTTGTAAGGTAATATCGGCAATAGCATCTTTAATCAGTATCTTGCCGCTGGTTAATGCTTGTTTCTGCTCATCATTAGCGGCATCTTCGCCTTTATCAGCCTTCGTTTTCTCCCATTGCTGCCAGGTATAGCATTGTTCAGGGTATTCCCGCTCGGCTAAACCATACGCCCAGTTGCGGAACGCGCCCTCGGTATACTTCATGATATTGCCCTTGTGGACAATCGTTACACTTTTCCGTTGGTTGATAAGCGCATAATCAATCGCGGCGCGGACTAAGCGTTCTGTACCTTCCTGCGAAACGGGCTTGATGCCGATACCGGAGGTATCAGGAAAGCGGATTTTTTCATAAGACTTAGGGAAATTCTCTTTTAGCAACTTCAAAAAAAGCTTGGCTTCATCGCTGCCTTTCTCAAATTCAATGCCCGCATAAATGTCTTCGGTATTTTCCCGAAAAATCACCATATCGACCTGATCTGGACGTTTGACTGGGGAAGGTACGCCCTTAAACCAACGTACCGGCCTTAAACACACATATAAATCGAGTAATTGTCGTAACGCCACATTTAACGAGCGAATGCCACCGCCGATTGGGGTGGTCAACGGGCCTTTAATCGACACCAGAAATTCCCGGCAAAGGTCGATAGTTTCATCCGGCAACCAAGTATTGAACAGCTCGAAGGATTTACCTCCGGCGTACACCTCCAGCCAATGAATCTTACGTTGCCCCGAATAAGCCTTAGCAACGGCAGCATCCAACACCCGCACTGTGGCACGCCAGATGTCTGGCCCAGTGCCATCGCCCTCTATATAAGGGATGATCGGGTTATCAGGCACGACCAGTTTGCCATTCTGCGAGGTGATTGGTGCGCCGTTTGGTGGGCGGATGATATTGCTCATGTAAACTCCTGCTATTGTTTGAATAATTCAGAGTGTTAGCTGAGTTCAATCATAGCAAATACAGCTAAGTTTGTCTTATGCTGTAATGTCAGCGCATTGGGCATGGGATGAATTATTGAACTCGAAGCCAGTGCTATTCGGATATAATTTCTTAAGATACTGTAAGTAAGCAATTTCTTGAATATTTTTTACGGAGCAATAAATGCATAAAGTTACGCTAATCAAAGGCGATGGGATAGGCCCGTCCATTATGGATGAGGCGGTTAAGGTAATAAACGCTTCCGGCGCGAAGATCGAATGGGAAGAAGCGTATGCGGGTATGGCTGCGTACGACAAATATGAAAACCCCTTGCCGGAAGCGACGATGGATTCTATCGACAGCACCCGAGTGGCGTTCAAAGGCCCACTGACTACAGTAGTGGGTTCTGGGTTCAGGAGCATCAACGTGGCGTTACGGCAAAAATATGAGCTGTATGCCAATGTCCGGCCTGCCAAGAATTGGGAAGGTATCAAAACCCGTTATGATAATGTCGATATTGTTATCGTCAGGGAAAATACCGAAGGCTTATATTCAGGGCTTGAACATTACCTGACCCCTAAAAAAGACATTGCCGAAAGTTTGGCTGTGGTCACCCGCAGCGGTTCCAAGCGCGTCATCGAGTATGCGTTTAAATACGCCCGTGACAACCACCGCAAAAAAGTCACTGTTTGCCATAAAGCCAACATCTTAAAGTATACCCAGGGCTTATTCCTGGATGTTGCACGGGAAACCGCCGCGCGTTATCCAGATATTCAGTTTGATGAAAAAATCGTCGATGCTGCCTGTATGCACATGGTGATGAATCCTCAGCAGTTTGATGTGGTCGTGACTACCAATATGTTTGGCGATATTTTGTCCGACTTGACCGCTGGTTTGGTCGGTGGGCTAGGTCTTATCCCAGGTGCGAATATCGGCGATGATGCCGCTTTATTTGAAGCTGTCCACGGTAGCGCGCCGGATATTGCCGGAAAAAACTTGGCTAACCCTGCTGCGGTGATCATGGCGGGCGTGATGATGTTGAATCACTTGGGCGAATTTGAAGCCGCCAAGCGCGTTGATAATGCTATTAAAAAAGTCGTTAAAGAAGGCAAATACGTCACCCCCGATTTGAACCCGCAGTCCAAAGTTGGCACTAAAGAAATGGGTGATGCGATTGTAGGGGCGATGGCATAAATGTTTTCATCGGCTAAAGGGCTAAATTGTTAGGAGCATTACTGTAGGAGTAACGCCAATGCCAGATCCTATTCGCCCCCCGATCCCCCCATTTAATTTGGAAACTGCTGCCCAAAAAGTACGTGCGGCTGAAAATGCTTGGAATACCAAGAACCCAGAACAAATAGCGCTGGCCTATACGGCTGACAGTGTTTGGCGTAACCGGGCAGAATTTCTGCGAGGGTACGAGGAAATTGTGCAATTTCTTAAGCGTAAATGGGAAAAGGAGCTGGATTACCGTTTGATAAAAGAGTTATGGGCGTTTAATGATGCCCGGACCGCTGTCCGCTTTGCATATGAATGGCATGATGGTTCGGGTAATTGGTTCCGTTCCTATGGCAATGAAAATTGGGAATTCGATACAAATGGGTTGATGAAAGTACGTATTGCCAGCATCAACGACTTAGCTATTAGCGAGGCAGAAAGAAAATTTCATTGGCAATCAGGAGAAAGGCCAAGTGATTATCCCCGATTGTCCGATTTGGGTTTGTGATATGGGCTGCATGATATGGGTGGAATCCGAACTTTCTGTTTCAGCTTGCCGTCCTCGATAGGGCTAGGTTGAGAACTAATGGGGAAAACTATTATGGGTTTTTTACGTAATATCTACAGCCAGACCGGAGAAAAAAATGATAAAACGAGTGTTTTCAACATTGAGCGTTGTCATCTTACTGGGCGGTGTGCCAAGCTTGCAAGTATCTGCAAATACCGGCACTAATTTTGAAGCGCCTGGCTTGTCTCCCAGTCTCGACTACGGGGATAACACCTTATTGACTAGGCTAGATACGATTTCAACGAAGAGGAGAGGGGAGTATGACGCGTCCAAAGACCCTGCCCTTCGTAAAGGTACGGAAAACTGGGAAGAACCACAAGGCAGTTTTTTCATCATACCTGTTGCCGTGGTTGGGCTGATAGCTATCGTTCTGCTTTTCAATCGTGAATAGTGGCTATAGGGAATCTCTAAAAATTCAAAAAACTCCTTCTCCCTTAGGGATGCCTACATGGATGTAGGTAGTAGGGTACCAACAGTAGGCGCTTTAGGCGACGCAGGAGCAGTTGCCGAGAAGGTTGGGATGAGGGCTTTAAAATCAAGTAGTTATTCCCCTCACCCTAACCCTCTCCCAGAGGGAGAGGGGATTATTAGAGGTTACCTATATTTAAAGCCCATTGGCAGGGGATTTAATTGCGTTCTCGCACCCGAAGGCGAAATACTTTTCTTTGCTTGTCCAAGCCACGTGGATGTGGTGAATGTGGAAAATGTAGGAGCATTTTTTCACAAAGAAAAGTATTCAAAAGAAAGCCCCCGGATACCGCTTAATCCTGCCCCTCAATCACCGCGATTCATCCCTCAATCGCCCCTAACCGGTTTGTCCCGCCGAAAATTGCGATGCTCGGCGCGGCATACGGAGGGTTTGTCTTGAATTTTATTAAAACTCATAAAATCCACATATAGGCCACCCCCTAAGTTCACTAACTAACTGAACAAAAAACAGATTTTCAAAGCCCTAAAATAATTTCGCTAAAATAACAAAATTTTTCTCGCAAACACTATATATTGTGCTAATATTTCACAAAACCACAATATATCGTAATAAGATAATTTAACCTTATTACGTTATTGCTTGTTTTACTAGGGATTTTTGCTAACAGCACCGATACGGGGATGCCAACAGTCATCGGTGAATTCAGCATTATTAGCGCCAAACGTGCAGGAATGAAACTGACATTTCTCATTGCTTGGTTCGAGCAAAAACTTGTTCGTTCCGGCGGCATAAAAACACAACGAATATCGCTGTCCCAAACCTTTCGATACCACTAAAAACCAGGGAGACCCTCCATGCCAGCACAACTCCATGTCATCGCCAACAATGTCACCGAAATACCGTTCCAGGATGCCTCGATGGATATTTGGGATACCAAATATCGCTTGAAGTCCAAAGACGGCACGCCACTGGATGCCAATATCGACGAAACCTATCAGCGCGTCGCCAAGGCATTATCGAGTGTGGAAACGGGCAAGGCCCAGCAGGAGCAGTGTTACAAGGATTTCCTATGGGCGCTAAGGCAAGGCGTTATCCCCGCAGGCCGCATTATCTCCAATGCTGGAGCGCTAGAACATAAACCTGCCACGTCGACCATTAACTGTACCGTTTCCGGTACCATCGTTGATTCCATGGATGATATTCTGGGCAAAGTCCATGAGGCAGGATTGACGCTGAAAGCGGGTTGCGGTATTGGTTATGAATTTTCCACCTTACGCCCCAAGGACGCTTATGTGTCAGGCGCAGGCGCATATACCTCCGGTCCTTTGTCGTTCATGGACATCTACGACAAGATGTGTTTCACCGTATCTTCCGCTGGCGGCAGGCGCGGCGCACAAATGGCGACCTTCGATATAGGCCATCCTGATGTGGTCGAATTTATCCGCGCCAAACGCGAGAATGGCCGCTTGCGCCAGTTCAACCTGTCCTTGCTCATCACCACCGAATTTATGGATGCGGTCAAGAACAACCAGCCCTGGTCGTTCTCATTCCCCGTCACCGAAAAAGAAGCCAAAGTCGATCAACTCGATTTAACCGACAGCAACCTCATCGTCTGGCGCGAATTCCCCGTGAAAACAGGCTATGTCGTCAATGAGGCTGGCCTGGTCGCCTGTAAAACCTCCAAAACCATGCCCGCCCGCCGTTTGTGGGACATTATCATGAGTTCCACTTACGATTACGCCGAGCCGGGTTTTATCTTGATCGACAAGGTCAACGAAATGAACAACAACTGGTTTTGCGAAAACATCCGCGCCACCAACCCCTGCGGCGAGCAGCCCTTGCCGCCTTATGGCAGTTGCTTGCTAGGTTCAGTCAATCTTACCCGCTTCATCAAAAAGCCGTTTACGCCAGATGCCCAGTTTGATTGGGAAACCTACCGTAAAACCATTCGCATCTTTACCCGTATGCTGGATAATGTCGTCGAAATCAATGGCTTGCCTCTGCAAAAGCAGCGCGATGAAATTGTCAGCAAACGCCGCCACGGCATGGGTTATCTGGGCTTAGGCTCGACCGTGACCATGCTGGGCATGAAATACGGCGATGAGGCTTCCGTAAAATTTACCGAAGAAGTCACCAAAGTCATGGCCATCGAGGGCTGGAAAGCCGCCTTAGCGCTCGCCAAAGAAAAAGGCTCGGCGCCGATTATGGAGCAACTGTTCACGGTGACGGGTGAAATGCTGCGTAAACGCCCCGAAATGGCGGCGGATGGCTATAAGGTCGGCGATCAAGTGGCAGGAAAAATCCTCCATGCCAAATACAGCCGCTACATGCAGCAAGTAGCCAAGATTGAACCGGCACTGGTTGCCGAACTGATGGAAACCGGCGCACGTTTCACCCATCACAGCTCCATTGCGCCCACAGGAACCATTTCCCTGTCGCTCGCCAATAACGCCAGCAACGGTATCGAACCCAGTTTTGCCCACCATTATTCGCGCAACGTTATCCGTGCCGGCAAAAAATCCAAAGAAAAAATCGATGTGTTCTCCTTTGAATTACTGGCCTACCGCGAACTGGTCAACTCCAAAGCCATGCCTTACAGCGACAAGCCCGAACAGCAACTGCCGGACTGCTTTATTTCCGCAGAAGATGTTACCCCAAAACAGCATGTGGACATCCAAGCCGCCGCGCAGATTTGGATTGATTCCTCCATCTCCAAAACCGCCAACGTGCCGACCGATTACCCCTACGAAGATTTCAAATCCATTTACGAATACGCCTACGACATGGGCTTAAAAGGTTGCACCACTTTCCGGTTCAATCCCGAAGTGTTCCAGGGCGTGCTGGTTAAGGAATCAGACCTTGAAAACACCACTTACCAGTTCACCCTGGAAGACGGCAGCGTGGTGGAATTTAAGGGTAATGAAGAGATTGAATATGATGGGGAAATTCATAGTGCGGCGAATTTGTTTGATGCGCTGAAAGAGGGGTATTATGGCAAGTTCTGAAATTTAAATTTGATTATCAACATAATTCCCTGGAGACCCTAATGATTACCAAAACCCAATTAAAACAGGAAATTGATCGTTTGGATGACACACACCTGGAACTTGCCTACCGATTGTTGCATCAACTTCAACATCCTGATCCTATGCAATGTTCAAGACCTATCGACTATGCGGTACAGAATATTGATGATGAATCCGTATTTATAGAAATCAACGATGCGGCAGGCTATGTCAAAAACTTGAGAGCCGAGTGGCGCGGTCATTGAGATGGTTGATTATCTGCTTTGCGATACTTGCGTGATTATCGACTTTATGAGCGGTCGCAGCCATGAGCTTGACGGCTTGATGAAAAGTAATACCACGCTGTTTATCAATTCGATCATCGAAATGGAATTACTGCAAGGCGCTCGCAATAATGTTGAATTACGGCGCATCGAAAAAAAGCTGACTGCCTTTCGTCTTCTCAACATGCAGCAGATCATTTTCGATTTGGCGACGCAATTTATTCGGGATTATCGCTTATCGCAAGGTTTGCTGCTGCCGGATGCCGTTATCGGCGCGACGGCCATTTATTATCAAATGCCTTTGTTTACGTACAATCGAAAAGATTTTGGTTATTTGCCCTCCATTATTTTGAGATAGTCAAATTAATAGGTTCGTGGAAATTAAAAAGTATAGGAAATTTTATCAACAGGCCGTTCGTGGTGAGCTTGTCGAACCACAGCGATCATCATATTTCGTGGCTTAAATTAAAAGCTGTCATTCCAGCAGGGACGACCACCAAGGATGGCGGAAGTGCGGCAAGCAAGTAGGAACTTGCACCGCTTGCCGGAATCCAGAACACAGGGATGTGAAAATATAATGTGTCGCTAATGCGACGGTTGTTTGAATGTGGGTTCTCGTACCCACGGGCGAGATACTTTCTTTTGCTTCGCCAAAAGAAAGTATCCAAAGAAAAGGCGACCCGATGCCGCTCGCTTCCTGCGCTCTGGCGATTTTATCGGGGTTTGCTGGAAGGGACTCCTGTCCCTCCAGCAAAGTGCGGCATCCCTGCCGCACCCCTTCGGGCTATTCCCGATAAAACCGCCAGTGCTCGGCGCGGCATACGGGAGATGGTATCTACAATCTGTTGAATATTTTGGATAGCTTTTGAAAGAAAGTATTGATGATCTTTATAACCAAACGCTGGCAAATATGGAATCTACCATCAATTTGCTCGCTGAACGCGTCCCAAAACCAGTACTAGTTCCGCGCGAGGATGGATTTGTCTACAGGTATATAGAAAAATCTCTTCATCAAGCATTAGTACAAAAGTCTGCGCGAATTGTAAGCGGCCTTCATGCGGCCAAGCACCTAATGAATCACGGTTTTGTCCAAGAACAAGCTGTGTTGCAGCGTATGCTTGATGAGACACGTGAGGATGCCACTTTCCTTGCTTACTCGATAATTTTCAATGAAAAGACACCGTTGCATCAAAAATACCTAGATGCATTCTTTGAAGAAGAGCACGATGAAAACATAGCGTTAGCTTCCACAAAAAAACGACATGAGCCGCCACGACGTAAGAAAATACATGCTTACATCGCTAGAATGAATGCCGAAACGATAGATCCTAGCCGCAGTACAGAAGCGTTTCGTACATTGCATAAAACCTATTCTGGATATGTTCACGCTTCATCACCATATATAATGGAAATGTACGGTGGTAATCCAACTAAATTCCATGTTAGCGGTATGGGAGGAACGCAGTTTCATCGTGAACACCGTGCAGACTTATGGAACCACTTTTATCGAAGTATCTGCACATTTTGTTTTATCGCTAAAGCATTTGGAGATGATGTGCTTTTTAAAAAGATTCACCAATATTTTCTTGAGTTCGAAAAAATCTCTGCAAATAATTTTGTGTCGAAAGAATGGGATGAAATCTAAAACGTAAAAAGCCATAGGATGTGCCGAGGAACGAGGCGCATCGTTCGCGACAGATGAGCTTCACTTTGTTCACCTCTTACGGCGGGTCAAGGCCGTAAGTCGTGTAAATGTGGAACTTGGCGATTTTTAATATGGCATATTACGTCGCACGAGAAATAACTTGACAATTAACGATATTTAATTATTGGACTGAGTTTAATTATGACATACACCATTACACTATCAAAGCTCATTCTAGAAGACTCAAATGAAGGGGCCAAGTATGCAAGCCTTAGGTATGAACTGTCTTTGCCATTTGTGCCATTTATTGGACTTTCACTAGGTGAAAAAAATTGGTCAAGCGGCACTATCAAGAGTGTTTATTTCGATAATGCAACCCTAAAATTTAGTTGCCATGTTGAAAATGAATATGCCAATGATGATGTGGACGATGATTACACTCCTGATTCATACTTTGACCATTTAGTTGAGCGTGCGGTATCTGAAGGTTGGAAACTTATCGTTATTCGTGATCCTAACGAGTAACATAAAGCCGTGTCGTATAAATGTAGGGCGCGGCGTAATCCACCGAATGTGGTGTACTTCGATATGGTGGATTACGACGCGCGGAAAGTTATTGCTTATCTTAAACCAAGGTGTTGTTGGAAATTCTTGATAGAGATGGAAATCTCGACGATATCATCGCCTTCATTGCCGAGAGAAATCTTCCTGTTGATGAAATAGGCGCATATCAGTTGGCCGAGAGAATAATACAAACGCCGCCTTTGCAAGGATACTTAACAATTTCAAATGCCCTCCAATGGAGGCTTCAATATAGCCGTGTTATCCAGATGGCTGGAGAAATTACGGGCATATTCAGAGTCCGCTAACATGGCAATCAAATCTATTGACAAGTGGCAATATGGAGACTTTCAAACACCTGATATATTGGCTCATGCCGTCGTAAAAACACTTAAGCAAAACCATAAACTTACACCATCAGTTATTATTGAACCAAGCTGTGGTAAAGGTGCGTTTATTAGAGCATCTATAGATGGGTTTGATGGTGCAAAAATATTAGGTTTTGATATAAATGATAGCTATATCAGTGAAGCCAAATTATCTTTGATCAAGCACCGTGATACAAATCAAGTATTTCTTGAAACAGCAGATTTTTTTGCTGTAGATTGGGAAACGATAATTTCCGATCAATCTGGCTTTGTTCTTGTCATTGGAAATCCACCGTGGGTTACAAGTAGTGAACTTAGCGTCCTCAATAGCGAAAATACTCCAGACAAATCAAATTTTCAAAATCGTCGAGGTATTGAGGCTATCACAGGCTCAGGAAACTTTGATATTTCAGAGTGGATGTTATTGCGTCATGTTGATTGGCTTTCAAAAAGAAATGGCGCAATAGCAGTTTTATGCAAGTATGCTGTTGCGCGTAAAGTGATGCGCCAAATAATGAGTAGTTATAAACCATTATACTTTGGTCATATTTATCCGATTGACGCGAAAGCATACTTTAATGCTTCTGTAGAAGCGTGCCTTTTTGTATTAATTACAGGGAGTGGAAACGCTGATTGCGATATTTACAAAGGATTAGATTCGAAAATACCTTCCCGTGTTATAGGAGCAAGGGCTGGCTTTATCGTAAATGATATAGTGGCGTACGAACAATCGAAACATTTGTCAGGACAAGATCATAAATATATTTGGCGCTCAGGCATCAAACATGATTGCTCTAAGGTTATGGAATTAGAGCGGATTGATAATGGATTCAAAAACGGTCTTGGCGAGTGTGTTGATCTTGAAGACGTTTACATATATCCGCTATTAAAAAGCTCAGATATTGGAAATGGAAGAACTGATTTTTATCGAAAAGTAGTTTTAATCACTCAAAAATCTGTCGGGGAGGATACATCCGTTATTCAGATAATAGCCCCCAAAACATGGAAATATCTTTGTGAACACAAAGAGTTTCTAAAAAACAGGCAAAGCTCTATTTATAAAAATAAACCGCTATACTCGATTTTCGGTGTAGGGGACTATACATTTAAAAAATGGAAAATTGCCATATCTGCTCTTTATAAGAAATTAAACTTTAATCTTATTGGCCCACTAGATGAGCAAATAGTGGTCTTTGATGACACTGTTAATTTTTTATCTTTTGACACGGAAGATGAGGCAAAATTTGTTTTTTCGTTGCTTACGTCAACTTCCTCATTGAAGTTTCTTAATGCAATAATTTTTTGGGATGAAAAAAGACCAATTACGATAGATATTTTAAGACGCTTATCATTAAAGGCTGTTGCAGAAGAGCTTGGATTGAAAGATACATACTTATATTGGGCAAATTCAAATCAACTTTCTGAAAGTGGTCAGATAGCACTTGAAATAGCGGAAGTTAGATCGCATTACAAAACTAAGGTTAACTCGCAACACATAAAAGCTGTACGGTGATACATGAAACGAAGTAGCCATGTCCACCCCATTCCCGTTATGCCGCGCCGAGCACTGGCGGTTTTACCGGGAATAGCCCGTTAGGGGTGCGGCAGGAAGCCGCACTTTGCCAGAAGGACAGGGATGTCCTTTTCTGGCAAACCCCGATAAAAACGACGGAGCGCAGGAAGCAAGTGGCATCGGGCGGATTTCTTTTGGATACTTTTCTTTGACCGCGCAAAGAAAAGTATCTCGCCCGCCGGTGCGAGAACCGGCATTAGAATAACCGTCGCGGTAGCGACACTTTGATGTGTTCATGGTTCGACAAGCTCACCACGAACGGATTATTTAAACCATCCCTGACTTCTGGATTCCGGCAATCCCGGCCGGAATGACGGCTTTATACTTAAGTTGGTATGTTACAAAAAACATATTAAAAGCATTTCAAAGGAGATAACCCAATGGCCCATAAACTAGACAAAAAAATCATCAGCTACAAAGTACTAAACGAAGACGATAAGGCAGCGGCAACCCAAGCTATTGCCGACGCGCAAGTCGTCGATAAGGAAAGTATGCACGAAAAACTCTCGCGCCCTGAAATCCTGTACGGTTCGACGTACAAGATCAAAACCCCGCAATCGGAACATGCCTTGTACATCACGATCAACGATATGATCCTGAACGAAGGCACGGAACATGAAGAGCGTAGGCCTTATGAAGTGTTCATCAATTCCAAGAACATGGAACACTTCCAGTGGGTGCTGGCACTGACAAGGGTTATCTCGGCGGTGTTCCGCAAGGGTGGCGATGCTTGCTTCTTGGTGGAAGAGTTGAAGGCAGTGTTTGACCCTAAGGGCGGCTATTTCAAGAAAGGCGGCGTGTTCATGCCGTCGCTGGTGGCGGAAATCGGCTGTGCGATTGAATCGCACATGAAGCGCATCGGCATGTTGAAA
>JAYVGW010000053.1:0-3255 GCA_043771735.1 Methyloglobulus sp. | reverse complement strand
TCACGCTTGATTTCATAACGCAAACGTAACCCCGCTTCAATGTTGGACAATCCGCTACTGACTAAACGAGAAGGATCGCTTTGGCTGTAAAAGTTCACTTCGATGCGCGGTTGCAGGATGAGTTTTTGGGTGATGAGCACATCGTATTCTGTTTCGAGACGGAATGCCGTGCGGCCTTCTTCGCCAACATATCCGGTCGCCTCTATGTAAATCCAATACGGCGCATAACCTTGTACACCAAAAGCGCCCCAAACCCGGTCGGTTCCCAGGCCGCTATCAATACGAACACCAACTTGCGTATCCCAAAATGCGGTCAGGGCATGGCCCCAAAGCGCTTCGTTACGGGCATTTCTAAATGTACCTTGGTCGATTTCGCCTTCCGCCCTTACCACTAACTTATCGTAGTCCCTTCCATACCAAGCCTGCCAATCGTAAATCATGGAAAAATCATCCCGTACGTGAACGGCTTCCAGACGGTCAACAATAAACGAACCCAGATAATCTTCATCGCCCATTTTGGGTTTTGATAAACCGCTGAAATCCTGGCCATCGCTATAAGCATGGGGATCGCGGTTGTCTTTTAGTGGTTGAATGTCTTGGCCAGGCGTTAAGCCAGGATTTGCTTGTGCCTTAGCCTGCTCATTAATCAAAGGCTCATGCTGCATCATTTTGGAATGATCCATGCCTTGGTGGTCATGGCCTGGCATCAGGCCCATTTTGCTGGCTTCAGGTGCATCCGCAAAAGCATTTGTAATCATAAGTATCGAACACGCAAAAACTAATTTAACCAAACTATTAGGGAGGAAACTAAAAGCACTCAAGAAACCACCACTTCCCTAAACATCCCTGCGTGCATGTGGTAGAACAAATGACAATGCCATGGCCAGCGGCCTAGCGCATCGGCTGTGACCAAAAAAGTGACCCGCTGTGCCGGTTGGACAACTATGGTATGTTTACGCGCCTGAAATTGCCCGTCAGCCGTTTCCAAATCGCTCCACATGCCATGCAAGTGGATAGGGTGGGTCATCATGGTGTCGTTAACCAGGATCACCCGTAAGCGTTCTCCGTAGCGGAAATGGATCGGCTTGGCTTCGTTATATTCCAAGCCATCGAAAGACCAGGTATAGCGTTGCATATTGCCGGTAAGGTGCAGCTCGATTTCCCGCGTTGGCGCTCTGGCGTCAAGCACTCCGCCTACCGTATGTAAATCGGCATAGGTCAAAACCCGCCTGCCATTATTCCTTAAGCCGATGCCCGGGTCGTCCAGGTTGGTGCGCGGCGTATCCACCCGCATGTCTACGCTGGCACCAAACTCCGTACTGGCATGATGGATGCGGACAGCTTTATCGCCAGCTTTGTGGGTATCGGTCATGCCAACCATATCGTGCATACTGTGATCCATGTGTTCATGGCCCATGTTTCTCATCCCTGCCCCCATCGCCCCCATCATATCTTCCATCGTCAGCGGTTGCGCTTTGTCTAACCCAGGGACGGGCACGGATAAGCCTGATTGCGTTGCCAATGTGCCGCGAACATAGCCGGTACGATCCATAGGTTGTGCAAAAATAGTATAAGCATTGCTTTCGGGCGTGACGACCACATCATAAGTTTCCGCCAAACCAATGCGAAATTCATCGACATCCACAGGCTCGATGTTTTGCCCGTCCGCCGCCACGACAGTCATTTTAAGGCCGGGAATCCGCACATCAAAAAACGATTGCGCGGAGGCATTGATAAACCTCAGCCGGATTTTCTCGCCCGGTTTGAATAAACCCAACCAGTTATCAGCGCTGGTGTGGCCATTGACGAGATAGGTGTAAGTTAGGGAGGAAATATCCGCCAAATCCGTCCGGTTCATCCGCATCATATTCCACATATGGCGCTTTTCGACGGCTGAAGGTAGCCCTTCATCGGCCACATCTTGAAAAAAATCGACGACCGTGGGCTGGTTAAGATTGTAGTAAGCACTTTCCTTTTTGAGTTTGCCGAATACCGCCATCGGGTCTTCATCCGTCCAGTCCGACAGCAACACGACGTAATCGCGGTCGGACTGGATGGGTTCAGGATTCGCTGGATGAATAACGATAGCACCATACAAACCCGTTTGCTCCTGCATCCCAGAGTGCGAGTGATACCAGTAAGTGCCTGACTGCTTAACCTTAAATTGGTAAGTAAAGGTTTCCCCGGGCGCAATGCCATCGAAACTGATTTGGGGCGCACCATCCATCTGGTAAGGCAGGAGAATCCCATGCCAGTGCAGGGAAGTTTCCTCAGAAAGCAGGTTTTTTACCAGCAATGTGACGGTATCGCCTTCCCGCCAGTGCAACGTAGGGCCAGGGATAGTTCCGTTAATGGTGGTGGCAAGCCGTTCTTGGCCCGTAATGTTGACTTTCGTTTCAGCGATTGTCAGGTCAAATTCCGTACCGCTTAGGATTGGAATGTGCTGTAAATTGGCCTTGGCTTTTGCTGGCCTGATATAGGGCAGTGTAGCTATCAAGACGCAGCCGTTGAACAAACCTTTAAGGAATTTTCGGCGCGAACGGCTGGCTAAAGACAAGAGGCGATTTGTTGTGGAAGTCATAAGTTATTTATATCAAGGCTTAGAAAGCCATTAAATCCTTATAGAATAAACGGTTAAATGCACTTACAATGCCCCTAAATAGACGTGACCCTACTTAATAGCTAAGCAAAATTAACCCAATTATAGTGTTATTACGCAACTGACCTTAATTTTTAGGAAATTTAAATTACGCCCTTAACAAACGTTCGACCACTTTTGCGACAAAACTATCAAAAAATAGTTATTGGCTTATCTTGACTTTTTAATGAGAATTGTTATCATTAGCATAACATTTAACTATTCAGGAAAACTTCCATGTACGTATGCGTTTGCAAAGCGGTAACGGATACCCAAATTAAGCAAGCCATCAACGAAGGCTTGAATTCAAAGCGTGAGTTAGTCAAATGCCTGGGCGTGGGCGGAAGCTGCGGCAAATGCAACCCTCATGTTAAAGAATTACTGGCCGATCATAACCAATCTTTGATGCAAAATCCGGCAAATCCATCTATACTCGCAGCTTAACCAGCTTTGCGAGATAGTGTGATGAAAGGTGACCCAAAAGTAATTGAATTCCTTAATAAAGCTCTGACCAATGAATTGACGGCGGTCAACCAGTATTTCCTGCACGCCAGGATGTACAAAAACTGGGGCTTTAGCAAGCTCAATGAGAAGGAATACCACGAATCCATCGACGA
>JAYVGW010000052.1:0-6636 GCA_043771735.1 Methyloglobulus sp. | reverse complement strand
TAAGCATCCCTGCATATTTTTTGCTTTGTTGAATATCAGCGCACCATAAATAAAAACCTGCGGTGGCAACTCAAGCTTCGGGCATCAAAACCGCACTTTTTGTGATTAATTAAGCAGTTCTTAATAAAGCCGTTGTATGCTCAGAGCGGTGCAGGTGTTAGCGCCTACAACTCTCAATTTAAGCTACTTTATTATTTTATTAAGGCCAACCTTGGCGTGAGCCAAGCTACGGAAAGCTACAGGTCTTTAAGCTATCTAAAAGACGGCTGGGTTGCAATTTTCAACAAGGAAGATGTTATGAAATTTACCAATGTTGCACTAGTCGCTTTTAGTGCAGTCGTTTTATCTATGCCCGTATCAGCAGCAACTGTCACAGACACGCTTGACGCTTTCAACCCTGGCTCTGGCAAGACTTACTGGACACCTTCGAGCAGCCAAAAACTTGCCCGCCCCTACTATAGACAACAATCAGAAGATTGGGGATGGCAACATGGGGCTGTTGGCGGCAAAATTACTTCAGCCAGCCTAAATGTCAGCGCTTATGATGTTGATGCCGCATTCGGTGAACGGGATGAAATTTATGCCTTTAATGAAGATACATCAGCATTTGAATTGTTAGGCAGTCTGGCTGGTTCAAACAATACCTTTTCGTTTACAACATTTAATTTGAAGCCAAGCTGGTTTGATGAAATTGCTTTAGGCCTCAAAATAAAGCTAAAAATAGATGAAAATAACGAGGGCTGGAAAATGTCTCTGGCAAAATCATCACTTTCTATCGATAGCGGTGTACTGCCAAACCCTAACCCTATTCAAGTGCCTGGCCCTAACCCAGGTCAAACGCCTAGCGTGGGGCAAGTACCGGTTCCAGCAGCGATCTGGTTGTTTGGCTCAGGCTTGGTTGGTTTGATGGGCATGCGTAGGAAACTAGCCGTTAAATAAATCGGTCCTTTCTTTGAGATTGAGAAGCAGTGAAGGCTTGTCCTCACTGCTTTTCTTGCCTTAACATTTATACATTCCAAAAGGATGTTTGCCCCTAAACGGGAATAATCCACACTTGCTTTTTACAACAGCTCCAACGCAAACATAATGGCATCTTCACGTCCCTTCTCTGCGGGATAATAGCCTTTTCTTATACCAATCTCGTTGAACCCAAGCTTACTGTACAATGCGATAGCGCCTGGGTTGGAAGACCTGACTTCCAAGAACATGGTTTCTGCCTCCCCTTTGGCTATCTCGATGAGGTTTTCCATCATTTTTCGGCCTATGCCTTGCCCTTGCTCGTTGGGATCGACCGAGATATTCAGGACGTGGGCTTCGCCTACGCCCATTGTGAGAATGCTGTAACCCAGGATTTTACCTTCCTCCTCGCAAACCCAGCAGCCATAGCCGACTTTAAAGCAGTCTATGAAAATATCTTCATCCCAAGGGAACGGGTAGTTTTTCCTTTCAATGTTTAACACAACACTTAAATCAGCGTAGGTCATAGTACGCATCCGCATTAAGTCGGTTCTGGACACTGACCCAGGGAAGACTTTGGCATAAAATTCCTTGTCGGCATCATAGACCAAAACGCTTTTTATTTTATCCATCCATCCACGCATGATTACCCTTTGTTTGCTTTGACTGTTCGCACTGCTAATAATAAATCCTGCCAGGCTTTGCGCTTTTCCAGCAATGACCGCAATAAGTAAGCCGGATGGTACACGACCACCAACGGCGTACCATCCAACTCATGCACCTTACCTCTCAGTTTAGCCAAAGGCGCGTCCGTGTTCAATAAGGTTTGCGCCGAAACACGCCCGACCGCCAAAATAATTTTTGGTTTTAGCAAGGCTCGTTGTTCCCGCAGATATTCGCTGCAACTCTCCGCCTCCTCCGGATTGGGATCGCGGTTGCCAGGCGGCCTGCATTTGAGAATATTAGTAATGAAAACCTCATCCCGATCTAACCCCGCAGCCCTTAGCATCTCGGTCAATAACAGACCAGCCTTGCCGACAAACGGTTTGCCCTGCTCGTCTTCATGCTGCCCTGGCGCTTCGCCGATTATCATCCAATCGGCAGTTTTATTGCCTGTACCAAACACCGTTTGGGTACGCGTTTCGCATAAAGCGCATTTTATGCAAGCGGCGACTTCGGTTTGCAGATCAGCCCAACCTGTTGGGTTGGCATTGTGCAATTCTGGTTCGCGGACAACGTTTTCAGGTGCTGTCCCTGATACCACAATCGGTTCGGAAACAACGGGTGCAGAAATTCTGGGTATCCAGACATCAATGCCCATCGCTTCCAAATATTGCAATCGTGTCGAGTTATCCAAACTGTATCTCTGAAATTACTGAGTTGTTTCACATCCCTGTGTTCTGGATTCCGGCAAGCGGCGCAAGCTCCTACTTGCTTGCCGCACTTCCACCATCCTTGGCGGTCGTCCATGCCGGAATGACGATGCTGGAACTTGTGCCTTAATTAAACCTCCCCTTTCTGGGGATGCCTACGCTCAGGGCTGAGTAACTTATTCACAGCATTGACATAAGCCTTCGCAGAAGCGATCACAATATCGGTGTCCGCACCTAAACCATTGACGATGCGCCCGGCCTTTTCAAGTCGAACCGTAACCTCGCCTTGGGAGTCGGTGCCGTTGGTGATGTTATTGACTGAATACAGTGCCAAAACCGCATCGGTCGCCACCAATTTTTCAATGGCTTTCAAGCTGGCATCCACTGCACCGCCACCTTCTGCATTGCCCGTCACTTCCTTATTGTCGATACGTAAGGTGACTTTGGCATTAGGGACTTCGCCCGTTTCCGAGCAGACTTTCAACGCAACCAGCTTGATGTGTTCATCTTCCGCTTCAAAACCGACTTCCGAAATCAATGCCTGCAAATCTTCATCAAAGATTTCATGCTTTTTATCGGCGAGTTGTTTGAAGCGCGAGAAGGCTTCGTTCAAGTCATTTTCCGATTGGAATTCCACGCCCAATTCCGTCATGCGGCTTTTAAAAGCGTTCCTACCGGAATGTTTGCCCAACACCATCCGGTTGGCAGACCAGCCCACATCTTCAGCGCGCATGATTTCGTAAGTCTCGCGGCTTTTCAAAACACCGTCCTGGTGGATACCGGCTTCATGGGCGAAAGCATTTGCGCCGACGATGGCCTTATTGGGTTGCACCGGAAAACCGGTAATAGATGAGACCAACTTGGAACAGGTCAAGATTTCCCGTGTATCAATGCGCGTCTGACAAGCAAATACGTCATGGCGGGTACGTACACTCATTACGACTTCCTCAAGAGAGGCATTGCCCGCCCGTTCGCCCAAGCCGTTGATAGTGCATTCCACTTGTCTTGCACCATTCATGACCGCAGCCAAGGAATTCGCCACCGCCAAACCTAAGTCATTATGGCAATGCACCGAAAAAATGGCCTTGTCGGAATTGGGTATGCGCTGGATCAAATTGGCAATCGTCGCGCCAAATTGCTGCGGCACGCTGTATCCGACGGTATCGGGAATATTCAGGGTCGTCGCACCTGCATTAATCACCGCCTCAAGAATTCGGCACAAAAAGTCTTCCTCCGAACGGCTTGCATCTTCCGGCGAAAATTCCACATCATCGGTAAATTGCCGGGCGCGTTTCACCGCTTTTACGGCATGTTCGATGACCTGCTCCGGCTGCATGTGCAATTTCATTTGCATGTGGATGGGCGAGGTAGCGATAAAGGTGTGGATCCTCGACCTTGCCGCACCTTTCAATGCAGCCCCCGCCTGGTCGATGTCCTTATCTAATGCCCGTGCCAAGCCACAAACGGTACTTTCTTTAATGACCTTGGCGACGGCCTGGACGGCTTCAAAATCACCGGGGCTGGCAGCAGGGAAACCGGCTTCAATCACGTCCACTTTCAGGCGTTCCAACGCCCTGGCAATTCGCACTTTTTCGTCGCGCGTCATGGATGCGCCTGGACTTTGCTCACCATCCCGCAAGGTGGTGTCAAAAATAATCAAATGGTCTTTCATGATTTCTCCATCAATGGATGGCAATCGGCTCTCTCAACAAAAGCCGAGCATAAAAAAATAGGGTGTTTGTTTTGTGAAAAAAGAATTAGATGCCCGCTAGGGCAGGATTCTCAGGCTTGGAGATAGGCGTAGGCACAGACAGGCGCACATCTTTGCTGCTGCGAAGCTGGCTTGAAAATAATGGCTTTGGTCTTGTTTGATGTATTCGGGAAACATGGGTGAAAATATAACTGAATAGCCTTCCAGCCACAAGCAGTTTCTACAACTTCCGTCCTTGTAATCGGCGCTTACGCATGACCAGGGTAACAACGGGGCCGGAAATCGCATAACCCAAAAATAACAGGAACAGCATGGTCTCCGGCTGCGCCATGACAAAAGCTATGGCAAGCATCACTGAAATCGCTACAAAAAATGGCACTTTCCCGCGCAAGTCTATTTCCTTAAAGCTGGAATAACGGAAATTACTCACCATTAACAAGCCCGTGCTTATCGTCAACGCTATGGCCGGATATTTAACTACGTCAATATCGTAGCCGTGCTCAAGGCTTATCCAGATAAACCCTGCAATAATTGCAGCGGCGGCTGGGCTGGGCAAGCCTTGAAAATAACGCTTATCGGCGGTGCCGACCTGGGCATTAAACCGAGCCAGCCGCAACGCCCCGCCCGCCATGTGGACAAACGCAGCGAATAAACCGACTTTACCAAAGCTCGAAAAAGCCCAAAGATACATCACCAAGGCCGGGGCGGCACCGAATGAAATCATGTCCGATAAACTGTCGTACTGCACGCCGAACTCACTCTGGGTATTCGTTAACCGGGCTACCCGGCCATCCAGCCCATCCAGTATCATCGCGACAAATATGGCTATAACGGCAGCCTCATAGCGTCCGCCGATAGCTGAAGTAATCGCATAGTAGCCAGAAAACAACGCCCCTGTGGTCAACAAATTGGGCAATAAATAGATGCCGCGACGACGGATTGAGCGTTTTTCGGGTTTGTCCATTGTTTATAGATGCTTACTTTATATTCTGAAGGAGTTAGGCAGAAATTATACAACGGGTGGATAATTTGCACCCAAGTTTAATCAGTGCGGGTTACAGGAATATTACCAGGCCATCTCATCTTGTGCGCCAAAAACTTAGCAACAAAAGGAAAGCTATCCATTTTAACTATGGTAAAATTCGCGCACCAAAACGTAGCGAAAAGTGAACCTAGCAGTCAGTTTGTCTCCAAGAATCCTTACCATTTAACTCTAAAACACGCGAAGAAATATGATGAATAAACCCAAAAAAGTCGCAATTCTCACGGCAGGTGGTTTGGCCCCATGCCTCAACTCAGCTATCGGCAGCCTTATCGAGCGTTACAGCGAAATCGACCCGTCGATTGAAATTATTTGCTACCGTAGCGGCTACAAGGGACTGTTACTTGGTGATTATTACAAAGTAACGCCAGCCGTGCGCGAAAAAGCAGGCTTGTTGCATAACTTTGGTGGTTCGATCATCGGCAACAGCCGCGTCAAACTGACTAACGTAAAAGACTGCGTTAAACGTGGACTTGTTAAAGAAGGCCAAGACCCACAAAAAGTCGCTGCCGACCAGTTGGTCAAAGATGGCGTGGACATCCTGCACACCATTGGTGGCGATGATACTAACACCGCAGCCGCCGATCTTGCCGCGTTCCTGGCGAACAACAACTACGGCCTGACCGTTATTGGCTTGCCTAAAACCGTCGATAACGATGTCTTCCCCATTAAACAATCCTTAGGTGCGTGGACGGCTGCGGAACAAGGCGCACGTTACTTTTGGAATGTGGTGGCAGAAAACAACGCCAATCCGCGCATGTTGATCGTGCATGAAGTCATGGGGCGTAGTTGCGGCTGGCTGACGGCGGCGACCGCGCAAGGGTACCGCAAGCTGCTAGACCGCGCCGAATGGTTGCCAGAACTGGGCCTAAGCCGTGAATCTTATGAAGTCCACGGCATTTTCATCCCGGAAATGGCTATAGATATTGAAGCCGAGGCGAAACGCTTACGCGCCGTCATGGATAAGGTGGACTGCGTGAATATTTTTGTTTCCGAAGGCGCAGGCGTTGAATCCATCGTCGCCGAAATGCAAGCCAAAGGCCAAGAAGTCCCCCGCGATGCGTTTGGTCACGTCAAATTGGATGCCGTCAACCCTGGCAAATGGTTCGGCGAGCAGTTTGCCGAAATGCTCGGCGCGGAAAAAACCCTGGTGCAAAAATCCGGTTATTTCGCCAGGGCTGCCGCTTCGAATGTCGAAGACATCCGCCTCATCAAATCCTGCGCCGACCTCGCCGTCGAATGCGCTTTCCGCCGCGAATCCGGCGTTATCGGCCATGACGAAGACCGTGGTAACGTATTGAGGGCGATTGAATTTCCGCGCATTAAAGGTGGCAAACCTTTTGATATTGATGCGCCCTGGTTCGTCCAGACCTTGTCTGAAATTGGGCAAACAAAGGGTGTAAGGGTAGCCGTCGGGCATTAAGCATTATTCTAACTTAAGACCGCTGGGGTGATACTCGCACCCCAACGTTCAGGTCGGAATGATTTTACAATCGGTTAATACTCTGCTTTTCTCAAAACAACACTAAAGGACGGCACATGAAAAAGTTTCG
>JAYVGW010000051.1:0-10843 GCA_043771735.1 Methyloglobulus sp. | reverse complement strand
GTGGACACGCAAGTGGAGTGGATATTGCGTAGTTGTAACCGCCCTGGAGCTTGGGCTTCGGCGGCTTCCACCATGTCGATAAGCAGCGCATCAACATCTGTTTTTTCGGCCTTCTCACGTTCCTGGGCGCGAGCCAGTTCTAGTTGAGCGCCAATGAGCTTGTCCATTTCCGCAATATCACGTTCCATGCGATCCAACAACGGTGACGAAAGCTCTTCGGCGAGCATTCCAACAGCCATTTTCATACGTGCCAGTGGGCTGCGGAGGTCATGTGATACGCCAGCCAGCAGCGTGGCCTGGTTCTCGCGCCGGGACTGGAGCTGACGGGATGTTTCGTTGAATACTCGTGCCAGATTGGCCAATTCGGCATCACCGGTTTCAGGCAGTTGGGGTGCTTGCCCATCGCCGCCGATCCGTCGCGCAGCCTCTGCCAGGCGGGCTACCGGTTCGGTGACCCTCCGGGCCAGCAGCCATGAAAGGCCCAAGGTTGCCAAAAACCCGACCACGATAATCCAGGCAAGTGCAATAATAGGGCGCGGCGGGATTCTGGCCTTGGAAAACTCGAATCGCAGCAAATGCCGCCCCTGATTGAATTCAACCTGAAAATGGTCATGGTTATCTTCCGAAAGTCGTGGGTGCTGGTCGGGATGGAGGCGAACCATTAGGGCGTAGCGTAGGAACCGGATGTAAGGATACGATATGTCCGTTTCAGCCAGTGGCGTTGCAGATTCACGTAAGGAGATGCTGTGGGTTTTCTTCAAGTCAAGCTCGAAAGCCCGGTGACGATCCGGCGGCAATTCATCCCATACACGAGCCGACAATACCAGAAAGTCGGCAAGATCGTTAGCGGAACGATAGCCGAGCGGCAATACCAGGTTAACGAACATCGCAAGACCGGCGGCGAGCTGGAAAACCAAAAGCCCCGCAGCCACGGTAACCACGGTACGACGGAACAGGGATGGCCGCTGTTTCACTAGGCTTCCTCGCCCCGGGGCGTAAACAAGTAACCTTCGCCCCAGACAGTGCGTAAATACACGGGGGCATCGGGTTTGGGTTCGATCTTGCGGCGCAGGCGGGTAACCCGTACATCGATACTGCGGTCGAAGGGCGAACGCTCGTAACCCTTGAGCAAGCTGATCAAATGGTCGCGTGACAGTATTTGATTGGCATGTTCCAGCAACACGCGCAGCAGGTTGAATTCGCCGAACGTCAAGGGAATCTCGATGCCGTCACGGCTCAAGACATGGGTGTTTAGATGCAGGCGGAACTGCCCGAAAGTCATCATCTGAGTGTCGGCTGGCGCGTCGGCTTCACCGCTACGACGTAAGACTGCACGCACCCGGGCGAGCAATTCGCGTGGACCGAAAGGCTTGGCCAGGTAATCGTCCGCCCCCATCTCCAAACCTACCACCCTGTCCACCTCATCACCCCGCGCAGAGACAATAATCACTGGCGGACCATGATGCTCGCGCAACCAGCGTAACAGGCTCAAGCCATCTTCCCCTGGCAGCATAAGATCCAGTACCACCAAATCCACGGTGTATTTGCCCAATATGGTACGCATGCCCGTGCCATCGCCCGCCACTTCCACAGGGTAACCACTGGCGCTGAGGTAATCCACCACCAAATCTCGAAGCGCTATATCGTCGTCAACGATAAGGATACGATGCTTGTCTTCCGGTTTATTCATTCGGCCTTTCTTATCAATCTGCTTGATCCCAAGGTGTCTATCGAATCCGCTGTAACAATTTGAAACATCTTGTTACGTTTATGAAAGCAGCGGGAAACAGTTTATCGCTATATTAAGCCAACATTAATCAATTGGCCTTAAACAATGAAAAACACTATTTTTGCAAACCCTTTTGCCGCTACCTTAAAAACCCGTCAAAGCACGCTATGCCTAGTCCTTATACTGGGTTTGACGGCCACGGCTGTTAAGGCGGACGAAGCCGATAACCGTCAGGTACTCAACCTTTCAAATCCGCAGCGCAACCATGTCCTGGGGGAAATGCGCTCCTTATTGGCAGGAACACAAAATATCTTAGGCGCACTGGCCAAAGACGATATGGCAGCGGTAGCCGAACATGCCAGAGCATTAGGCTTTAACATGAAACACAAAGCAGAAAACCCTCTTCATGATGTACTGCCTAAAGAATTTATGCAACTGGGTATGTCCATGCATAAAGATTTTGACCTGATCGCCGCTGATGCAGAAACATTAAAAGACCCTAAACATACCTTGCAGCAGCTCAGTGCAACGATGGGCAAATGCACCGCTTGTCACGAAATTTACCAGATTCAGGCAACAAGCTTGAAAGGTGAGCCATGATGGTCAAGATTTTACCTTGAACACCCATGAAAGCATCAGATTTTTTAACCCTCTTTAGGAGAATCGTCATGAAAAAATCATTATTCAGCTTACTTTTCGTTCTGCTCGCAGCGACCGCCCTGGACACCCAGGCGCGTGGTGGTGGGCAGGGTGGTAGACAAGGCGGAATGCAGAGCCAAGGAATGGGACAACGCCAGGGCGATATGGATCGTGACCGCACGCGTCAACGTCAACACCAACAAGCGCCAGGCCAGAATCAAGAAGGTGTCCAGCAGCAGCAACGCGATATGAACCAGGAGCAGAACCGGATTCGTCAAACCGCTCCAGTAACAGATGCCAATCCGGCGCAATAAGCCCGGTTGGGCCTTCGCCGCTGTGTTTAGGTTCACGGTGCAGTGTGCGGTTTTTTTGGTCATTTGATTGATTAAGAGGTAATAAACATGAAAGTAAGTACTGACCTGAATCGCCGTAAATTGTTGAAATTCACAGCAATCGCTATTGCAGGTGCGGCCACTTATCCAATCTGGGCGCGGGCAGGAGAATTTGTCAGGGTCAACCAGCCTTCCGCCGATTTTCATCCTGATGTCGAGATTGAACTGACGCAGAACGTAGCGGATATTGCCATTTTTGAAGGAGAAAAAACCCGTGTTTGGAAAGTGACCGGCAAGGTGCTAAAAGGTTCTTCCGAAACCGTTGATAACAATGAAGGGACTTATCTCGCGCCTACCCTGCGCTTTAAAAAAGGTCAAAAGGTCAGGATCATCCTTAACAATAATCTGCCTGCACAATCCATTTTGCACTGGCATGGGCTGCATGTACCCGCAAACATGGACGGCAACCCCATGTATGCCATCAACGAAGGCGAAACCTATATCTACGAATTTGAGATACGCAATCGCGCTGGGACGTATTGGTACCATGCCCACACGCACAGCGTTACCGCAAGGCAGGTCTATTCGGGATTGGCAGGCCTGTTTATCGTCAGTGACGAGCAAGAACAGGCACTGGACTTGCCGAGAGGCGACTATGACGTGCCGCTAGTCATCCAGGACCGCAGTTTTGATACTGACAACCAGCTTGCTTATTCAAGCCACATGATGCAACGCATGCAAGGCTTTCTGGGAGACCAAATCTTCATCAACGGTCGGCCTGATGTTGTCTTGCCGGTTGCAACACGCGCTTATCGGTTGCGCCTGTTAAATGGCTCCAATTCCCGCCTTTATAAGCTTGCCTGGGATGATGGTACGCCCATCACCGTCATAGGCGTTGATGGCGGCTTACTGGAACGCCCTGAGCAGCATAGCTTTGTCATGCTGGCTCCAGGCGAAAGGATGGAATTATGGATGGACTTTAGCGGACGGGCAGTCGGTACCGACCTGACTTTGCGCAGCATCCCCTTTGCCGCTGCCACGCATGGCATGGGCATGATGGGCGGAGGTATGGGTGGACATGGACGAGGAGGCATGATGGGTGGTATGGGCATGATGTCGGTCAGTCCGCTGCCTTCCGGGTCGGATTATCCTGTCTTAAAATTTAGGGTCACCAAAAAAGAGCAAGGCAACAATACCTTGCCTAAAGTGTTGACATCAATTACCGCGCTGCGTGTTAAAGATGCCCAAAATGCGGCAAACCCAAAAACCATCACCTTATCCATGCGGCACATGTCGGCCTTGTTAAATGGCCGTTCCTATCAAATGAATGACATCCAACCGGATGAGATTATCCCTGTCAACACCCTGCAATTAATTGAATTCGATAACGGTTTTAGCGGGAGTATGCACGGCATGATGATGGATATGCCGCATCCGATGCACCTGCACGGGGAGCAGTTCCAAATCGTAAAACGCGAGCTGAATTCAGGCGCACAAGAAAATTATCAAACGGTGGCGGCTGGATTGGTTGATAGCGGCTGGAAAGATGTCGTCCTGGTGATGCCGGGCGAAAAAGTCACCATTCTCAAACCTTTTAATGATTTCAAGGGTACGTTTATGGTGCATTGCCATAACCTTGAACATGAGGATATGGGCATGATGCGGGATTTGTTGGTGCAATAAGGTGAACGTACGCATAATTTTCTTAAAATACCCCTTATTCCGAGGTCATGGTATGCGAAAAAAACGGTTTAACATTATCCTAAGCTTCCCGTTGCTCCTGATTGCCACACTGGGGCAGGCTGCCACTGACTTACCGCCTTCAGCCAAGGTTGAACTGGGGTCTGTAGAAGAGGTTTGCTCTAATTTTATTGATCCCGAAGCACGTAAAGCGCAAGAAATCGATGGCGTAAAAATACAGGAATCGCTCTTATGCGATCCCGATCCGCCGGAAGATATAGCCGCTTTTGTCAAAGGCACCAACAACATTTCCATGGAAACCCTCATGGCGACTCAGTTGGCATCCGATGCCATCACCATGAGCGATGACATGGATGGCGATGGAGACCCTGACAAAATTATCATTAAGCTTGAAGTCGTCGAACTTAACGGCCATTCCCCTGACGTTAAAGAACCCATCACTACGTTTGATATTGCGCCCGGTATACAGCCCACTTTTTGGGTGTTTGCCCCAAAGACCAGGGACATGTCCACCCGTAGCCTTTATGAACCCGTTGCCAATCCGTTGTTACGGGTGCCATCGCCGGTCATTCGTGTGGAACAGGATGATGTTGTCTGGATAGTCCTGGAAAACACCCATTATTTGCCGCATTCCATACATCTACACGGTGTTGACCATCCTTTTATGGATATGAGCGGCACCGGTAATGACGGCGTGGCGCAAACCAGCAACATGGACACCATGCCGGGCGACAGCAAAACCTACGTGATCAAGGCGCGCCAACCCGGCACCCAGTATTACCATTGCCATGTGCAACCGCATATCCATATCGAGATGGGCTTGCAGGGCATGTTTGTCGTTGAGGAAAACCGTCCCAACAACTGGCCGCAAACGTTTAATGTCGGCGCGGGTCAAGTGCGCCACCCCTCCGTCGCCGTGCTGGAAAAATATGCACGGGAATATGACCTGCATTATGAATCGGCGGATAAGGAATTGCATGAAGTGATCGCCCGGTCAGCCAATGATCCCCGCCTGATCGCCAAGCACATGAACACGGAATACGACGTTACCGAGACGACGGACGATTATTTTATGCTCAATGGCCGTTCTTTTCCTTATACGATAAGGGAATCGCTGATTCACATGGAAGAAAACCAAAAAGTTAAGCTGCGTGTTTTCAACGGCCATGCGGAAGCGCTGGGCTTGCATATCCACGGCCACAAACCCACCATCACGCATTATGACGGCGTTGATAATGGCCCCGGCTCCTATATCCAGCGTGATGTGTTCAGCATGATACACGCACAGCGCCTTGACCTGGAACTAAGCGGCGTGAATGACGGATTGCAGAATTTTGGCCAAGGCATCTGGATGTTCCATGACCATATTGAAAAGGCATTTACCACCAATGGGATTGGTGAAGGTGGCGATATCAGCCTGGTCGTTTATAAAGGGTTTCTCGACGAAAAAGGCATACCTTTACCCCATGGTATGAGCCTTGCGCCCTATTTCGCCAAAAATTTCTGGAAGGGAAAATACCCCATCTGGCAGGATTATGACGCTTTCCGCAGCCTAGGCTTGCCTGACCTTAAAGCGGAAGTTACGCCCGCCAAGGTAGCTGTGCAAAAAACGCCAACTGCGCCCTCGGCTGGCGGGATAGCGACCAGTCAACAAGACTCCCTTGCGGGCAAGTTTTTTTACGGCCTATTACTCGGTTTACTCAGTTATCTGGCAATCCTCAAACGGAAGCCAATTTTCGCCATGGGTAAATGGTTGTTCGAAAAATCGGCGGCATTGCTGGCTAAAAAAGGAGGCCAATCACCATGACTGCCTGACTTGGCTATTAATGTGACGTTGTTGAATTAACCGTATTTACATTTTTTTATAACAATAATTTTATCAAGACTGGAAGGTATTATGAATAGCACGCACATTTTAAGAAACAGTTTCCTGGCACTTATGGGATTGTTATTGTCTACCGCCTTATGGGCGCATGGCGGAGCCAAGGGCACGGACACTGACCAATGTAAGTTTGAGCTTGAGCCGGACCATTGGATCCACTACACCGCTTATCAACCCAATGCTTTTCCGGCGGAAGAGTTTTGCGCCAATATTCCGCGTGAAAAAGAAGCATTGATATTGGTATTTGATTATCAAGACCAAAAATATAAAGACAATACCGTTGAGTTTGAAGTCACCAAAGAACCCGAAGGCACACGCGTGTTTTTTCTTGAAGGCGCGAAACATAAAAAAGGGACAGTTGAGTTGAAACTGCCCAATGGTGTGCCAGAACCCGGCGACTACCTGATCCATATCACCTTAGTGCCCGACCAGGGCGAGCGAAAAGATGTCCACATGGGCTTTAAAGCTGGCGGTGGGCCCGCTGCGTCAAACACTGTCAAGTTTTTATACCTGCTATTCGCAGTTGCGGGTCTGTATGTGTTGTATTTATATTTCGCACCGTTCAGAAGCATAGTGGATAAAACAATAGGCAAGGTCAAAGAATAGTTTTCTTTGGGTTTGGCGCATTGCTGAAGTTGGCTAAATTGTTTACGGCAGCTTCAGTTGTGCCAAACCAAACAACGGTTAGTAGGAGTTTGCGGCGATGATAAAGTTTTGGTCAATTAGCCTGATGGTTCTTCTCTTTTCGACATCCCTGATGGCTGAAGAGATAGAAGACCACACCAAAATGCTTATGGATCATGGCGATGGCCATTTGATGGAAATGTCCGGCGGTATGGTGATGGGTCAGAATACCGATAAGTTGCCGGGAGGCTGCGATAGTATTTCCGAAACCAAGGAAGTGACGGTTCATGCCGGGTACAAATACGCCGAAAAATTTCCTGGCAGGATGTATGCCTTTGATACCCAGGAGTTCCATTTCAAGCCTTGCACAAAACTTACTATACATTTCGTCAATGAAGATAAAATTCGGCATCAATGGATGATGCATGGTTTACCGAAGTATTTGTACCCGAAAGGTATGTTCCATTTGGAAGTTTCCGGGCCTGCAATGATTTCTGGAACTTTGATCCTCCCGCCCGGCGACAAGACTTACCTGGTTCACTGCGACATAGCCCAGCACATGGAAAAAGGTATGAAGGCGCAGCTAAAGGTCGGTGATGGCGACGGTGACTTACCTAGTATTCCTGGAGTAACAGCGCCTGTTGTTCCAGACGATTACAACGCTGGACTGCCGGAAGTTTTCGCTGCGGCAAAGGTTACAGAGTCGGAAATAGAAGCCGCGAATGTAGCATTGGCAGCAGCAGAGGTTGCTAAAAAAGCGGATCGAAAAGCAGCCGCATCTCAAACCGATTCTTTCGTGTCAGGGATAACCGTGGTTGGGTTGGCGATCGGTTTAATTATATCCGCTGGATTAGGCAGAAAGTTTCGGGGCAAGAGTTTTGCTGAGGCCACAGCGTACAGTTTTGATGTGCTGAGAGCGGGAATTGCGTCCATTGTAAAGCTGTTATCTAGCTTGGTTAAGCGGATTGTTTCCAATAAAAACGAGGTATCGCCTGAAGGTTAAGCAGCTTCTCATTATTGGCAGGATATAGACCTTCAAGGTTTTTAAAACCTTGAAGGTCTAGCGAAGATTGCCTGCGATTGATGGGAAGTTACGAGGTTAAATTCAGGCATCATCATCGGTTACCGCAGGAGATTTATATGACCCAACGCACTCTTTCATTTCCCATTGATGGCATGCACTGTGCAGGCTGTGAGGCAGCCATAGAAACCGCCGTGCAGGAACTGCCGGGGATCAGCACAGTTAAAGCCGATCACATAGCAAAAAAAGTGCAGGTTAGTTTCGATGATTCTCTCACATCACCGTCAGCAATCCTTGCCTGCATCGAAAGCAAAGGCTATAGCTATGGAGTCCAGGCCGCCGACAAAGTTTCATGTAACCCACGCTTAAAACAGATCGCCGTATTTTTGGTGCTGCTGGCTGTGGTGGGCGGCGTTGCCTTCTGGGGAAAAAGCCTGATGCCTGGATTGATGAAGCAATTCGATGCCCGTCTAGGCTATGGCGTAATCTTCACCGTGGGGTTTCTCACCGGCTTTCATTGTATTGGCATGTGCGGCGGTTTTGTGATGAATTACACCCAGGGCTTACAAGGACGCGGGCGGCGTGCGGTATTTTTTGCCCATTTGTCTTATGCGCTGGGCAAGAATCTCTCCTATGCCCTGCTCGGTGCGGCATTTGGCGCTTTGGGCGCCGTTCTCACCATCACTCCGCACATGCGGGGGATTGCTGCGCTCGTGGCGGGCCTCTTTTTAGTGCTGTTTGGCTTGAACATGCTCAAGCTGTTTCCCAAATTTCGTCTGCCGTCCCTGCGTTCCAAATCAGGATCGGTCACGCAACGCATCTACCGGGATCTCAAACCCAGGCGCAACCCCTTCAGCGTCGGCTTTTTGAGCGGCTTTTTATTAGGATGCGGTCCGTTACAGGCCATGTATATCATGGCGCTCGGTGTCGCCGATCCACTAAAAGGCGCTCTGTTACTGCTGTGCTTTGGCACCGGCACCCTGATTCCTTTGCTGACCTTCGGTGTGTTCGCCAGCGCATTGAGTGGCAAGACCCAAAATCAATTACTGGCCGTGTCCGGGGTTCTGGTTATTCTGATGGGGCTGATGATGACGGATCGCGGACTCAAGCAGACCCAGTCCGGTTATAACTTCGCGACAGTTATAGAGCGCTTTTCAGCGCCACGAGCAGAAGATTCCGCAATCATGAGGTGATGATCCCTGTCTAAACAAGGTATCATCTCAAGCAACCAGCCCCGATGAAGTGGAACGAAATCGAGGTTAATCCAGGCCAAAGCTCTCGATTCCGCAGTTGCATCGAGGTACCCCGTGATTTAGGTCATATTTTGGTAACTTCTCATTTGACGCAGGTAACAATGCGAGACCTGCGAGGTTTTATAAACCTCGCAGGTCTTCAACCCCGCAACTAATGAGAAATTACATATTTTGTAAATTATTGAGGTATCAAGATGAACAATTATTTAGTGATGGTTAGCCTTACAGCATTGCTGGCGGCGTGTGGCGAAAAAAGCGAACAGGCCCAGGTTCCGGCAAAAGTCCCCAAAGCGGCAGAGCAGGCTCAAACAATCCCGGCAGCCGAACCTGCTTCCCCGGTTGACAAGGCGGCACTGACTGAACAAGCCAAAGCTGCCGTGCAAGCTTTGGGCGGCGCGTTGAAAGGCGAACTCGAAGCAGCCATGAAGACCGGTGGCCCAGTGGCGGCCATGAGCGTCTGCCAGATCAAAGCCCCGGAACTCGCCAAGGCCATATCCGCCGAACAAGGCATGGCAGTCAAGCGGGTCAGCCTGAAAAACCGCAACCCGGTGATGGGTGCCGCTAACGCATGGCAAACCAAAGTTCTAAACGACTTCGAGACCCGCAAAGCTGCCGGTGAAGACCCTGCAACCCTGGCTTACGCCGAAGTGGTGGATCACCAATTCCGCTTCATGAAAGCCATCCCGACGGCAGCGGTCTGCCTTGGCTGCCACGGTACTAACCTGAGTCCGGCTGTGACTGCCAAGCTGGCTGAACTCTACCCGCAAGATAAAGCTACTGGCTATAAGGAAGGTGACTTGCGCGGTGCGTTTGTGGTCGTGAAAAATCTGGCGCAATAAACATAAGTTATTGCACAAGGGCAAAACAAGCGCACGCTAAAGGATTTTTTGGTAAATGGGCATAACAAAGGTCTTATCATGAAGCAGCGTTTAGTGGTTATCGGTAATGGCATGGCGGGTATGCGAACCGTTGAGGAGTTATTATCCGCCGCGCCTGACCAGTACGACATTACCGTTTTCGGATCTGAGCCTTACGGCAACTATAATCGCATCATGTTATCCGCCGTGCTGTGCGGGGATAAAACCATTGAAGACATTGTCATCAACAGCCGCCAATGGTATAGCGACAACCAGATTAATCTCCACGCAGGCGCAGAAAAAGCTGTCGTCCGCATAGACCGTGGCGGCCAAAAAGTCATTGCCCAGGACGGCACGGTTGCCGAATATGACCGTTTGCTGATCGCCACAGGCTCGAAAGCGGTCGTGCCGGATATTCCTGGTAATGATTTGCAAGGGGTAATCAGTTTTCGTGACATTTTAGATGTCAACAAAATGCTGGATTATTGCCAAAGCCATAAAAAAGCCGTAGTCTTAGGCGGCGGTCTTTTGGGCTTGGAGGCGGCGAATGGGCTGGCGTACAGGGGCATGGACGTAACGGTTATCCATAGCAATGCTGTATTGCTCAATCGCCAGCTCGACCTATACGCCGGAAACCTGCTGCAAGCGGAACTGGAGCAGCGCGGCATAAAATTCAAAATGCCCGCCAAAACTCAGGCACTATTAAGCGATCAAAACGGTCATATCCGCGCGGTGCGTTTTGACGACGGCAGCGAATTGGCGTGTGACTTGTTTATCATGGCTATTGGTGTGCGCCCCAATATGG
>JAYVGW010000050.1:0-2874 GCA_043771735.1 Methyloglobulus sp. | reverse complement strand
ACAACAAAACTTTACTACGAAGCTAATACTAGCAGCAAAATAGAAACACTACAAGTTTTTGTGTCATTTTTTTTATATAATATTTTTATTAAAAATCAGGCAGTTGAAAAACTCTCTTAATTATTTTGTTGTATTGTTGGCGTTTAACAACAAAAATATCGAAAAATCCACTTAATAATTCTTCGTTATTCTTGTGTTACCCTTAAGATTAATTGAAAATAGCCTTACCGACAAGAACATTCCTTCCTCACCTTTCCTTTCATGACCTCAAACACAGACATCACCTTGATAGGCGGCGGTATTATGGGGCTGTTGACCGCCCGTGAGCTTTATAATACGGGTGCGACCGTGACGGTTATCGACAAAGGATTTCTGGGGCAAGAGTCGTCCTGGGCGGGTGGTGGCATTTTGCTACCGCTGTATCCTTGGCGGCAAAATCCTGCCATTACCCAATTGGTTAAACAAAGCTTGGGCTTGTATCCTGCATTGGCATCCGAGCTACTGGAAGTGACGGGAATTGACCCTGAATGGAATCCTTGTGGCTTGTTAATCACCCAAAATCCTGATATTTCCATCGCTTTGGATTGGTGCAACCACAACAAGATTGCGTTTGAAGAGGCCGAAAATAGGCTTGGCGGCCTAAATACAACGCCCGACCATCCCTTGTGGCTTCCCACAATCGCCCAAATCCGTAACCCCAGGCTAATTAGGTCGCTTAAGCAAGATTTGCTGCAAAAAGGGGTCAGGCTGCTGGAGAACTGCCAGTTAAACGCTATCAACCTCGACAATAACCGAGTTGTATCAATTGACACCAGCCTGGGAAACTTGCCGATTAACCAGCTAATCATTTCTGCTGGTGCGTGGACATCTGAGCTTATGGCGCGGTTTTTCCCGACCATTCGGGATAACAGGCCGCAGATTTCGCCCGTGAAAGGGCAAATGTTGTTGTATGCCGCCAAACCGGATACGTTGCAGACGATAGTGCTGGACGGCGGGCATTACCTGATTCCACGCCGAGACGGGCATATACTGGCTGGTAGCACGGTAGAAACCGATACCTTTGACAAAAGCACAACGCCGGAAGCCAAAACCCAGATCAGCAATTTCGCACTGAAGTTATTGCCCGCATTGAAAGATTACCCGTTAGTCAAGCATTGGGCAGGTATTAGGCCAGGAACGCCTTGTGGCGTACCTTATATAGACAAGCACAGTGAAATCAGCAACCTAAGCATTAATGCTGGGCATTTCAGGAATGGGCTGGCGATGGCCCCGGCTTCTGCGCAATTGATGGCGGATTTGATATTGGGTCGTCCGACTTCTGTCGATCCTGAGCCTTATTCGCTTAACAGAATGGATTAAACACCAATTTTTTCAAAACTTAATGAATCTTTACCCTTTATTGCGCCCCCTCCTTTTTACGCTGGATGCAGAAACCGCCCATGAGGTAACGCTCAAGCTATTGAATGCAGCTTATATTTCCGGCTTAAGCAAACTGCTTTATCCATCTGTAAGCGATAAACCCGTCAATGTCATGGGGCTGAATTTTAAAAACCCCGTTGGCCTAGCCGCAGGTTTGGACAAAAATGGCGATTATATTGATGCGCTGGCTGCCTTGGGTTTCGGTTTCATTGAAATAGGCACAGTAACGCCCAGGCCGCAGCCGGGCAATCCCAAGCCGCGCTTGTTTCGCCTGCCTGAACACCAAGCCATCATCAATCGTATGGGTTTCAATAACTTAGGGATAGACCACTTGCTTACTCAGGTTAAGAAAAGTGCTTACCAGGGGATTTTGGGAATTAATATCGGCAAGAATTTTGATACGCCGATTGAAAAAGCGGTAGACGATTATTTAATCGGCTTACGTAAAGCATATCCTGCCGCCAGTTATATTACGATTAACATCTCCTCGCCCAACACGCAGAACTTGCGCCAATTGCAGCAAGGCGACGAAAGCAGGAAGTTGATTGCCGCACTTAAGGAAGAACAACTCAAACTGCAACAAGAACACGGGAAATACGTACCCTTGGCGCTGAAAATTGCGCCGGACTTAAGTAGTGAAGACATAAGCCGCATTGCAAAACTGCTTTTAGAATTTGAGATAGGCGGTGTTATCGCCACTAACACCACCATAGCCCGAGACATGATCGCAGGCCACCCGCTCGCTAAAGAAACTGGGGGCTTAAGCGGTAGCCCAGTCAAAGAAAAATCTACTGCTGTCGTTAAAGGCTTATCGGCTGAATTAAAAGGCAAAATTCCGATCATAGCCGCAGGCGGCATTTTAAATGCCGAGGATGCCCAGGAAAAGTTTGCCGCTGGCGCAAGTCTAGTGCAGATTTATTCGGGCCTTATATACCAGGGGCCGGAATTGATAAAAGAGATAAACGAAGTCCAAAGGCCAAAGGCGCAAGGCTAAAAACAGCTTTTTCGCCTTTCGCCTTAAATCTTCACTCCCCCGCAATCGACATCCGTTCAATCAGGATCGAACCCGTACGCGTATTGCCACGATAATCCACATCATTTCCCACCGCGACGATGTTTTTGAACATATCTTTCAAATTACCGGCAATTGTGATTTCTTCCACCGGATACTGGATTTCACCATGCTCCACCCAGAAACCCGCCGCACCGCGCGAATAAGTGCCATTCACCATATTAACGCCCTGCCCCATACATTCAGTCACCAATAAGCCGGTATCCAACAGTTTGAGCATGGCCTGAAAATCGTTGGCACTAGGCGTAACGGTCAAATTATGCACACCGCCCGCATTACCGGTACTTTGCATGCCTAACTTACGGGCAGAATAAGTGCTCAACACGTAGCCGCGCAAATAACCTCCGCTGACAATATCCCTGGTTTGGGTCGCAATGCCATCG
>JAYVGW010000049.1:0-3762 GCA_043771735.1 Methyloglobulus sp. | reverse complement strand
CATGCTGCCCCGCTTTGCTTATGTTGCCGTACGGACACCTCCTATGCCAGGCCGTCTTTTGAAATTAGCTGAGGCTTATGGGTAATCAGGTATACCTTTTACCCGAATCTATAAAATGTGAAGTTGATCACAAAATTATTAACCAATGCAGCCTAGACTTGGTTTGTGTTTATAGCCCAACTACGAATAGATAATACAAACGATAAAGAATTAAGGGGTAATTCCAGGAAATTGTACGCTTAAAACTTACGAGTCAGTGTAGCTATGGCTTTTTTCCGTCTTGTTCTCAAAAGTCCAAATATTATTTACCCATAATTTCAACTGCCATTAGGAAACCATGAAAATGCGAAAATTTTACTCACTGGCCTTTGTTGCCGCAACTTTAATGTCCGTTACTAATATTGCTACGGCGTTTATCGATACTGTGCCAGGCCTAAGCGTGAAGTTTGTTAAGGTTGCCGACCTGCCTAGCTCATCAACCGATGCTGGCGCATCGAAGGCAAATATCAATGTCATGACGAGGCATCCCGCAATTACGGGATCGGCGATGAACGACTGGATCACCGTTGTCGATGGTCGCGGCCCGATCCATTTTATTGATCCATCTGGCAAGTATCAATCCCAGTTGATTGTCAACCTCAAGACAGCCAGCCCGGGTTTGAACATAGGCAGTGCCACCGCTGGCAATTCGGAACTCGGTGTTCGAGGATTTGCCTATCATCCCGATTTTGCTAATTCAGCCGCACAAGGTTATCTCACGTTTTATACCATGTCATGTCATTACACATCGACAAGAACGCTTGCTGGGGCAATAAGGCTTAACCATAATGTCCCACCTGGTGCACCAGCTCCGGTTTGCGATAACATTCTGACTGAATGGAAAATGGTTTCCGCAACAAATCTAATGGCCGATCTTAAGTCCCGTCGGGAAGTGCTCCGTTTCCCACAGCTCCATGGAAATCATGGGACTGATGCTTTAGTATTCGATCCGGTTACAAAATGGCTTTACATAGCAGCCGGTGATGGTGGGAGACAGGGAGACCCTTACAACGTCGCTTCAAATGTCGAGTACCTTTACGGTAAAATTTTGCGGATTAATCCATTTAAACCTGGCGTAACCATACCATCAAATATGCTCCGGGCTGTTGACGGTGCTTGGTCATTCCCGGCCAGCAATCCTGGCGCTGGAAGCAAGCCTGGCCGAAACGCCTATTACGTCAAAGGCCTGCGTCATCCGGAAACCATGTTTATCAACGGAAGCGACTTGGTTATTGCCGATATCGGTGGTTCCGCATTTGAGGAGATTAACATTTTAAAACTCACCGGTGATGAAAATGGCAGTTTTGGCTGGAAAACAGTTGAAGGGTTGTGGCCAACAACCACATCCACCATTCCTCCGGTAGCTGGCTACTCACACGGTGAAAACGGTGGATCATCAGCCATTATTGTTGGTGGTGTGCCGGTCAATACCCTGGGTAGCGCTTTCAACGGCAAAGTCATTCTCGGTGATCTCAAGTCAGGAAATATATATTATGGTGACCTTGCGGCGATGAAAGCCGCCCGTTCATGGAGCAAACCGATGGTGGTCTTGAAAAAGATGGTATTGCTAAACAGCTATAATCAGACAACAACGCTAATGGCAACTTATGGGCAGAATGGCCGAGTTGATCTTCGCCTAGCTGAAATAGGTGGCACAATCTACGGTGTTAGTAAACAAAAAGGAATTATGTTTAAGTTGGGTGCCATTTAAATAACTTGAGAGCCTATCTTAGATTACTCGGCACAGGCCTGAGTCGGGTTCCACGCATTTGTGGGAAAAAGTCGTACCGTCGAAATAGGCGTTACGACCGAGATGGCTGCGAACAAAGCGCCGAAAAAATTTCGGCGACAATTAACTATTTTAACTAAACAATTTAATTTTTTATTAGTGGAATTCCGATATGAAATGGGAAACACCAAACTACAACGACCTTCGCTTTGGTTTCGAAGTTACGATGTATATTTATAACCGCTAAATTGGGTCCAAAAACCTGACGGAGTCTTAAGACTCCGTCAATGTATTTAGGCTTCGCATTCGGAAAATTTCAGAGTAGTTGTCGCCTCGACGGTTAAATCTTAAGCGGCTATTTTAGCCTGTATTATCTCCTTTGTGGTCGGGTTATAGTTGGTGTCAGCCTTGTCCGGATTAAGGTGGACAGCTTGGATTTTTTGCCACAACGGGTGGTACCGCCCCATCGCCGTGGGTTTTGTGACCTTGCCCCTTCATAGACAACCTTACGGTTATGCAATAGCTTTTCGTCCAAGCCTTCATGGCGCTGTGCTGGCGTGACAAACCGGATGGCGCTATGGCGATGTCCGTGGTTGTACCATCCCACCAGGCACGTTACCCAGCCACGCGCATCGGTCACCTGGGCAAATGGCCCCAGCGGATAGCGGGGGCGGTATTTTAAGGCCTTAAACAGCGCTTCGGAGTAAGGGTTGTCGTTGCTCACCGAAGGCCTGCTCAACGAGGGCGTCACGCCCAGTTGTCGCAAGGTGGCCAGCATGGTGGCGCCTTTCATGGGGCTACCGTTGTCAGAGTGCAGTACCAGCTGTTTTGGCCGGATCCTTTCTCGCTGGCACAGGTCGCGTAACAGCCCGCCCGCCAAGGCGCTGCTTTCCTCTTCATACACTTGCCAACCGACGACCTTCCGGCTGAAAATATCCACAAACAGATAAAGATAGAAAAACTGGCCACGGATAGCCGATGGCAAATAGGTAATATCCCAGCTATAAAGCTGGTTAGGCGCGGTAGCGCAGACTGCCCGGGGTTTGGTGCGGGCTTGGGCCGGGCGTTCGCTCCGGCGATGCCCCAACTGGCTTTCTGCCGCCAGTAATGCGATAAAAAGTCGATTCAGAAGCCAGATAGATACCTTGGCCGGCCAGTCGAGGCACGATCTGGCTCGGTGGCAAGTGCCCGAACTCCTTGGAATTAGCGACGGCCAGCACCTCGCTTCGCTCAATGTCGGTAAGCTTGTGCGGCGGCCTGTGATCACGTAACGGACGTTGGCCGGCATGGATAACGCCGCCGGCCTGCCAGCGTTGCAAGGTGCGCCCACTTAAGCCCGGCACGTCACAGGCTTGCGCTTGGCGTGCACCCGATGCTATCGATTCATTGAGTAAAACAATGGCTTGCTTGCGCCCTTCGTGGGCAGTCATCCGGCTTCCCCCCCAAGGGCGCCCGGAACTTTTTTTGCAGGACCAACAGCGCGGCGGCCTCTGCCAAGGCTTTGTCCTTACGTAATAATTCGCGCTCTAAGCGATGGTTGTCGACCTTCAAAGACTGCAGGGCAGTTGCTTGGGTACGGCCCCCAAAGGCGCCGCTTTGACGACAAAAATCCGCTTTCCACCGTTCCAGGTGATGGACAAACACACCTTGTCCACGGCACCAGGCATTGAGCCCCTCACCCGTGAACCCATAAGTCAGCTGCAAGGCGGCAAGACGCTCTTCAGGGCCCCAATCCTTGGGGCGTTTCGATTTAGACGGTAAACCAGGGGCGTTATCCAATTTGGCTTTTTTCATCCATGTTTTTAGGGTTTGTAAACAAATGTTCAAGTCGTTCGCGACATCTTGTATAGATTGACCATTTCCTCGTTTGAAAACTTTGGTCAGCGCTTGCTCTTTAAAGTCTTTGGAATACCTTGTATAGGATTTCATCTCTACTCTCAAATTTTATTTTCATTAAAAATTTGAGACGACAACTATTTTGACGCAGGGGGGTA
>JAYVGW010000048.1:0-2554 GCA_043771735.1 Methyloglobulus sp. | reverse complement strand
ATCGGACTTGAAAAAGACTAGCTGCTCTCCGTACATGGCAAAACACAAAAAAAGTTTGTACAACTAATTGAAATATAATTAAAACGCTGCATTTTTTTTTGGGGACATGAAAAGCATCGAATTGCGCATCAATGAACACAAGGGCATATTATTATACCAATCCCCAAAATTATTATATGAATCCTCTCAACCTTGAAATGGTTTAATTAAACAGGACACATCTAGAGGCAGATTTATAATGTCATTAGAGGTGACCATGAATAATAATCAAACGAAACGACCAAACCCGAAATACACGTTAGAATTTAAACAAGCTGCTGAGAAGTTAGTGAATGAAAAAGGCTATACCCACCAGCAAGCGGCGGATAACCTGGGGATTTCCTTAAGCGCGATAGGACGTTGGTCTAGGGCGGAAAGAGCCCCTACAGCGACATCTGCAACAAAGAAAACAACCTTGAATCTGACAGATCACAGCGAATTGGCCCGGTTGCGGCGGGAAAACGAGCAGCTGCGCATGGGGCGCGAAATATTACGGCATGCCCTTGGGGTAAAAAAGGCCGCGGGCATCGAAGCCAAGGAAGTCGAGTAAAGTACGGTTTTATTCGAGAGCAACGGAAGACCTATCCTATAACCGTGTTATGCCGTGTGATGGAGGTGAGTGCCAGTGCCTTTTATTCGTGGGCAAAGAAGCCCGAAGACACTGATAAAACTCGGCAAAGAGAAGCGCTTGAGGTCAAGGCCAGGCAGCTTTTCGATGGACATAAGCAAACTTATGGCTATCGGCGGCTATCCGATGCATTGGGCAAGGCGGGCATGAAATCGGGGCACTACCAAGTACGGCATTTAATGGCTAGGCTGGGCTTGAAAGCACGCTATCCCAAGCGCTTTAAAGTGACGACTGACAGCAACCATAACGGGGCGATCTCGCCCAACAGCCTTGACCGGCACAAGATGCCACCGCCCCTAACCAAGTCTGGACAACGGATATCACCTACGTCTGGACGCTCGAAGGCCGGCTGTATTTGGCGGTTGTCATTGATTTGTTTTCTCGGCAAGTGGTGGGCTGGGCTGTCGCCGACCACATGCGGGCAACATTGTGCGTCAGTGCGTTGCAAATGGCCTTTTGGCGTAGGAAACCAGAACCGGGTTTGCTCCACCACTCGGATCGGGGCGGCCAAACTGCCGGCCATGAATACCGTAAGCATTTGTCTATCATGAAAATGGGACAGGGTATGGGCCGAAAAGGTAATTGCTGGGAGTGGCTGCCCTTGGGGTATAACAGCCCGACGGAACGGTTTTTCCGTAGCCTTAAGCATGAACAACTGAACTACGAAAAGTTTAGGGCTAAAGTATCAGCCAAGCTGAGGATTATTGATTATCTGGCTTTTTATAAGGGTAAACGTACGCACTCAAACACGGCTATCAAACCCCGCTGGAATTTGAGCGGGATTTTTATAGGAAAGCTGCCTAAGAAAGTGTCCGGTTTTAGTTGACCATTACAATCGCGGGCGATGTTACCGCGCCAACATATGCCGAGCTTTATGCCAAAAAATAACAACACACTACATCTAGTGGGTTTGGGAGCTAACCCGATAAGCACGCTTCGATCATTATTACCACGAACCTGGCGTTCGGCGAATGGGTACACGTATTTGGCGATGCCAAAATGACAACGGCTTTGTTAGATCGTATTACCCACCACTGTGACATCCTGGAAACAGGAAATGAGTCTTATCGGCTTAAGCAACGGAAATATGGACATGCTAGGGTCGAATCCTAAACGCGTACGCAGCTTCTTTCAGGATAAGCGGGTCAAGTATGCCACTTAAAACTTCTAAAGGCCGGATCAATAGATATCCATTAAGCACCACCTGTCTGCAACACATTGCCCCAAAAAAGAAAGGTTTTTTCCATCGAGTATTTGATTCAGATCAATACCTGATCAAACAAACTGTGCGTGACGATGGTATCGCGCTGTTAGGGTTAGATCAGGTTCTTGGTTTCAGTGACAACTGAAAAAAAGGACGCTATTTCAAAACACAGAAAGAGAAAATTCTTATTGAACCATTAGTAAATACTCTCAGTGCCTGAAGGAGTCGCCAAAAGAATGCCCAAAACACAGGCTTTCCGAAGGCAATAGGTATTTATACGTATATTAAAAATGATTTTTTAGTAATACAGTGCAGCCAAGGCATTGTATTCAAATTGGGCAATATTTAAGCCCAGATTTGGTAAATCTGAAAATTATTCAGTAAAGAACATAAAGCAGGTATTGCAAATGAAAATCAATAGGACCAATGTCTTTACATCATTTTTTGCCCTCAGTTGTCTTTTCTCGGGAACGGTTTATGGGCATGGCACGGTAAGCGACCATGAAGCCCATCAGCAGGAAGATGCCTACTTGGCCGAACAGGCCAGGCAACAAGAAGCCAGCGGCTCCGCCGTCTTGCATAAATACTTCAGCCATTTAATGTCCTCTGCACCCGTCAACACATTGTTGACCGAATTGGTGGGCGCGGTGGTCGGCGAAAAGGCCAATGCGGCCGTGGGCGGC
>JAYVGW010000047.1:0-5940 GCA_043771735.1 Methyloglobulus sp. | reverse complement strand
GTCTTTAAATAGGGCAATAGTCTTACCCACTCTTCATCGCTTATCTCGATTCTGTTCATGCCGCCCAAAACGGTAAATTCTACTTGATTGGTAAAACGTCAACAGAACCTAGAGTAATAAGGTAAATTTTGGGGAGCCAGCCTTAAGTTTGAGCCAGCCAAGACCCAACAGATCCCAGCAAAGTACAGTATGCCGCCATCAGCTAACTGCTACGCCTTAAAAAAACGTAGAAGGCTTAATCGAGTCTTGCCCGAAATAGTACGAGTTTTATCCGTTCGCATATAGTCGGCAATAGTCTCGATGACCGCCATAACAAAAATAAAACAAAACCCAAAAAAAATAAAAGAAGCGATAAGATCAAGCATGAGCTATTCCTCAAAGAAAATATATACGGGCGGCAGAACTTTTCCTGCTGTTCTGCTGCCATCGGTTGTAAAGCTTACTGTTTTTGTCATGTCGAGATTTAGCGCCTGTAACCAAGTGCCAACCTTGGGACACCGCTGTCACGCCCTCTAGCCGATACGCTATAGAGAGCCCCGCAAGCTCAGGTCTACCTGATATGCCAGGTTAATTTTCCGTCTCCGACAAAAACATATCATCATTGTCAAACCCGCCTGCCTGGGCAGCGCCCAGCTTAATCATCAGGCGGACTTCGTTCCTAGAATCGGCTGAATCCAGTGCATCTTCATAGCTGATCTTGCCTGCGGTATACAAATCGAAAAGTGCCTGGTCAAAGGTTTGCATGCCCTGCTCACGGGACGATTTCATCAATTCCTTCAGCTTGGTCACTTCGCCTTTGCGGATATAATCCTTGGCCAACGGGGTATTCAGCAATATTTCAATAGCAGGATAACGGCCTTTGCCGTCGGCGCGTTTGATCAACTGCTGCGCGACAATGCCGCGCAGGTTCAGCGACAAGTCCATACACAACTGGTCGTGCATCTCATCTGGGAAGAAATGCAAGATTCTATCTATCGCCTGGTTTGCGTTGTTGGCATGCAAGGTGGACAAGCACAAATGCCCCGTTTCGGCAAAGGTGATCGCATTCTGCATGGTTTCCCGCGTCCTGATTTCACCGATCAGAATCACGTCGGGCGCTTGCCGCAAGGTATTTTTGAGGGCGACTTCATAAGATTCGGTGTCAATCCCCACTTCGCGCTGGGTAACAATGCACCCCAAATGCTGATGCTGGAACTCTATTGGGTCTTCGATAGTGATAATATGGCCGCTGCTGTTTTGGTTTCTATGCTTTATCAGGGAAGCCAAAGAAGTCGATTTACCGGTACCTGTCGCCCCCACAAAAATAACCAAGCCCCGCTTTTCCATAATCAAGTTCTTTAGGATAGGGGGCAAATTCAAGGCTTCCGCGTCGGGAATTTGATTTTCGATCCGCCGCAACACCATGCCAGCGGCATCGCGCTGGGTAAAAGCGCTAATCCTGAACCGTCCCAAACCAGGATAACCGACGGCAAACTGGCATTCCTTGGTATTCTCAAACTCGCTTTTTTGCCGTTGCTCCATCAGGCTCAACACAATCGCCAGCGATTGTTCGGCTGTGAGCATGGTTTTGGACAATTCAACCAAGCTACCATCGACTTTCATGGTCGGTGGCCTGCCCGCTGTGATGAACAGGTCGGATGCCCGTTTTTTCACCATCAATTCTAATACCGCTTTAAAATCCATGATTCTCTCTATTTAACGGAACATGTCTTTATTGACGGCTTTGCTCATTGCCATCTTGGAATGGATCAAGCCTTGATCGACCAACTCCTTCAGGTTTTGGTCCAGCGTTTGCATACCGTCTTTACGCCCAGTTTGGATAGCCGAATACATCTGTGCCACCTTCGCTTCACGGATCAAGTTTTTGATTGCCGAGGTGCCCACCATGATTTCATGGGCGGCAATGCGGCCACCGCCCGTTTTCTTGAGCAATGTTTGTGAGATAACCGCTTGTAGGGATTCAGAAAGCATCGACCTTATCATGTCTTTTTCTGCCGCAGGAAATACGTCGATAATACGGTCGATAGTTTTGGCAGCCGAGGTGGTATGCAAGGTACCGAACACTAAGTGACCGGTTTCCGCCGCCGTCAATGCCAGACGGATGGTTTCCAAATCGCGCATTTCGCCGACCATGATAATATCTGGGTCTTCCCGCAGCGCTGAACGTAGGGCCTCATTAAAACCGTGGGTGTCACGGTGGACTTCGCGCTGGTTAATCAGGCATTTTTGGCTTTCGTGGACAAACTCGATGGGGTCTTCAACCGTTAGGATATGGACATAATCATTCATATTGATGTGATTGACCATTGCCGCCAAGGTAGTCGATTTTCCGGAACCGGTGGGGCCTGTCACCAAGATAAGTCCACGCGATTTAGTCGTCAGCTCGGCAAAAAACTTGGGGGCTTTTAAGTCTTCCAGCGATAACACCTTGGACGGAATCGTCCTGAACACACCAGCAGCCCCGCGCTCCTGATTGAACGCGTTTACCCGAAACCGCGCCACGCCAGGCAGTTCAAAGGAAAAATCGGTTTCCAGGAATTCTTCATAATCCCGGCGTTGCTTGTCGTTCATGATGTCATAAATCAACGCATGGACTTCTTTATGCTCTAGCGACGGGATGTTGATTCGCCTAATATCCCCGTCAACCCGTATCATGGGCGGCAAACCTGCTGATAAATGTAAATCCGAGGCGTTATTTTTGACTGAGAAAGCTAGCAATTCGGCAATATCCAATGTTTACTCCTGGAATTTGAAAGAAATGGATAAATCTCCACATAACAATAGTTCAACTATGCGCTTTTTTAAAGTGCTATTGTTCACATATTTGAAGTGATATTGTTCACATAATTCGGACTAGCCATTAAATCCACTCTTATCCATGACCATTGCCCAAAGAATAAAGGCTATTCGTAGTCAAATAGAAAACTATTGCCATGACTGCAACCGCGACCCAGAAACGGTTTTGCTGCTGGCAGTAAGCAAAACCAAACCCGCAAGCGCTATTGCCAAAGCCTATCAATCTGGGCTTCGGCATTTTGGGGAGAATTATTGTCAGGAAGCCTTGCTAAAGCAGCAAGTGCTGGGGGCTTATGACATCACCTGGCATTTCATAGGGCCGATCCAATCCAACAAAACGAACAAAATCGCCCGACATTTTAGCTGGGTGCACAGCGTAGAAAGCTTACGGATTGCCACACGGTTAAGCGAACAACGGCCACCTGACCTGCCGCCCTTAAATATCTGCCTACAAGTTAATGTCAGCGGTGAACAGAGTAAATCAGGGGTTAGCTTAGGCGAATTGCCGGAGTTATGCTCGGCGGTAGCAACATTGCCGCAGTTGAATTTGCGGGGCGTGATGGCCATCCCTGCGCCACAAGAGGATTATGGACAACAACGGCTACCCTACAAGGCGCTTGTTCAAGCCGTTGTTGGCCTAAAACGACCGGAACTAGTCACTTTCTCATTTGGCATGACCGGCGACTTAAAAGCCGCGATAACTGAAGGCTCCACAATCGTCAGGGTAGGCACGGCGCTATTCGGTAGCCGTAGTTAAGTTTTACGCCACCAAACGGGATGATTCAAGCAAGGAAATGACTTCCTCACAATGGATGACATCTTTAGGCTCAACTTTGGGCGTATCCAGGATAAATTCTGCCAGGGCAGTGATAGCACGCCAGTTTGACCGTTTATTGACGAAGTGGTAAGCCGCCAAAAACAGCTCTGCCAGTTTACGGTCGCGCTCTGCCTTATTGAGCATGAAGCACTCCAGGTATTCGGCAATTACCTCAAAGTCTGAACTGCCACCATAGAATTTTAACGCACCCAAATAAACTAAATTGGGGTTGAAAACTTCATTATCGCGTGATGCAACATATTTTGCCTCGGCCAGCGACCCTGCCAGCAAATTGATAACGTCTGCTTCAAAAGCGCATAAGCACTCTTCTTGTTCGGGCCAGGAAAAATACTGGGTTGCCTCTGCAAACGACAAGGGCAAGCTTTGGATTAGGCGACCACCTTCAACTTGTGCCGTGTATTTGCCTTGGTTGTGCACGAACCGGCCTGATTGCTGCATATCCCACTCCTGTGGTTTGATGATGATCTGAAAATGCACGGCAGGTAATTGTTTTTGCTTGTTGCCAAGATAAATGGCGGCGGCATGTCCTGCCTGATGGTACGCGATACGCTTGTCAATTTCGATACGAGTGTCTGCCGGGGTATTCATAGCTGTGCTGCCATTTTTTTCATGATGACCTCGTTAAAAAGATGCGGACTAAATGAAAGTCCGCATTGAAGGGGAAGGGAGCTAACTTATGCGCTAACGAACGCTACAAAAAGTTGTACATATCCTAACATTCTATCTAAGTCTTGTGGATGCGGCAAATTGTCGCACCCACAAAGGCGTAGTTATCTGGCGTAAATCAATATCCTAGCTGAATGTCTTAATACCAAAGTGTGTAAATATGTTCAACAAAGCCTCATATCGTTGCAACTGACATTCAATTAAAGCTTGGTCGCCGGTGTTTTTTAAAAAAATTTTCATTTAATTTCATATAGATAGATAAATATATAAGAAAAATATTATTCCCTTGACAAATTGAGACAACCGGTCGTATTATAATGAGATGGTAATCCACAAAAAACAAATTAATAAAGAAAACCTCCTGTCCCAGGGCGTGCAGCTACTCATGGAACAGGGTTATCATGGCACGGGGCTTAAGGAAATTTTGGATGCGGTTCAAATTCCTAAAGGCTCTTTCTATAACTACTTTGCCAGCAAAGAAAGTTTTGCCGCCGAGGTTATCCAACATTACATCGCTCCCTTTATAGGGCAGCTCGATAACCACCTTAAGGACCCCGGGCTTGATGCGCTAACCGCGTTAAAAACTTATTTCAATGAACTGGTCGTAGAGCTGGAAAAAGCGCAATTCAAAGGGGGTTGCCTACTCGGCAACTTGATGGGCGAAATTGGCGACACCAGCGACTTATGCCAGCAATCATTACAATTAGCCGTCCACCAATACCGCGATTTGCTGGCAACTGGCCTGAAAAAGGCACAGTTGGAAGGCACTATTCGTATCGATAAAACGGCTGATGATATGGCCGATTTATTAGTCAATACTTGGCAAGGCGCGTTGCTACGAATGAAAATCGAGCAATCTTCCGACCCGTTAAAACAATGCTGCCATGATTTACTGGATGACTATTTCAGCGTTTAATGTTAACCTTTCGTCGAAAGACGACTGGTCGTTTTTATTTAGCTCAAGGAGGATGCGATGCCCAAATACCTGATAGAACGCGAAATTCCCGGAGCAGGCGCTTTAACACCAGCGCAACTGCAAGGCATTTCACAAAAATCCTGCGGTGTCCTGAGCGGAATGGGGCCAAAAATCCAATGGCTGGAAAGTTACGTGACCAACGATAAAGTCTACTGCGTTTACATCGCCCCAGATGAAGCTACGGTAAGGTCGCACGCGGAACAAGGCGGTTTTCCGGCGAATAGGATTTCGCAGGTCAAAACAATTATTGACCCAACTACTGCTGAAAATTAATCACGCAAGTACCCAGCCTTCTCCCTTGAGGGAGGCCTACAGGGATGTAGGCCCCGCAGGAGAGGGGGGATTGTGAAATTGAATATCCCCATATATTAACCACCTACGGAGATACATCATGAAAGTTACCTGGAATCCGAACACCTGTTGCCATGCCGGCGTTTGCGTTAAATCGCTACCGGATGTTTTTAAAGTTGAGGACGGCCAATTTGTCATTGACCCATCCAAAGCCAGCGATGATGAAGTTAGAAATGTTGTAAACCAGTGTCCTTCAGGGGCACTGGAAATTGAGGAACATGGCTATGAACTTACCACAGGTCGCCAAATCCAACTTTTGAATTGATTACCTGGAGAGCCGCCATGCAAGCAGAAGTCACGAGTTTTTGGGAAT
>JAYVGW010000046.1:0-42139 GCA_043771735.1 Methyloglobulus sp. | reverse complement strand
TGGGCGATTTCATTTTCATGGTGGGGAAACTGTAAGTCCATGCCACCGCCGTGGATGTCGAAATGGTTGCCTAGGCAGCAGGTGGACATGGCGGAACATTCGATGTGCCAGCCCGGCCTGCCCTGCCCCCACGGGGAATCCCAGGACGGCTCGTCGGGTTTTGCCATTTTCCACAGCACAAAATCCAACGGGTCTTGCTTGGCGTGATCGACATCGACACGTTCGCCTGCTTGCAGGTCAGCAAGATTTTTCCCAGACAGCTTGCCATAGTGCTTGAACTTGCTGACCGAATAGAACACGTCACCATTAGCTCCTACATAAGCCAAGCCTTTCACGATTAAGGCTTCGATCATGGCGATGATTTCAGGAATCGAATTAGAAGCCTTTGGCTCAATATATTTCCAATTCTTGTCGGGATCACCCCGTTTTACGGATAAGGCATCTTCATCTTCGTGCATTGCCGCAATGAATTTCTGAGTCAACTTGCCCATACGCCCATGCGGCGTATCTGTTTCCTCACCTGTCTCATTCGCTCTCTGGATGATCTTGTCATCAATATCGGTGATATTGCGAACATAGGTCAGTTCATAACCTTTATGGCATAAATACCGCGCCACGGTATCAAACACCACCATGACCCGGGCATGGCCAATATGGCAGTAATCGTAGACGGTCATGCCGCACACGTACATGCCGACCTTGCCCGGTACGCGGGGCTGGAATTCTTCTTTTTTGCGGGTTAAGGTATTATAAATTTTCAAGATAAATTCTCGGCAATATACTTTGTTCGTTTATTCATTGGCAGTGATTATTGGCAAAGGGGACGAAATCTATCAGGATTAGTGCTTCTCTTTCAAGCTAAAAACACATAAAATCCCGTTTTTATCTCAGCACAGGTTGTAGTTATGCGTACCTTGATACTGTCTGCCCTGTTGTGCATCAGCGCAACTTCATCATTTGCAACGGAAAAGAAAATGCTCGAAACATCATCAAATAAAGTTAAATTTACGACTTCGCTCGGCGCGATAATTGTACAACTGAATACCGAGAAAGCCCCTGTTTCTTCCGCTAATTTTTTGACTTACGTGAATGAGGGCTTTTATAACGGCACTATTTTTCACCGTGTCATCAAAGGGTTTATGGCTCAAGGCGGCGGTTTTGATACCGCTTTCAAACAAAAAGAAGTGCATGCCTCGATCAAAAACGAAGCTGACAATGGCCTAAAAAACAATCGCGGCACCTTGGCGATGGCGAGGACGAACGACCCTAGTTCGGCAACGGCGCAGTTTTTTATCAACCTAAAAGACAATGCTTTCCTCGACCATACTAGCCCAACACCCAGTGGTTGGGGTTATGCGGTATTTGGCGAAGTGGTTGAAGGCATGGATGTAGTCGATGCAATGGCAACTCAACCCACAGGCAATAAGAGTGGTTATCAAGATGTACCAAACACCGACATTATTATCGAGAAAGCGGAAGTCATTAAATAAACTTACAGGCAAAAGGCGCAAGGCCAAAGGCGAAAAAACAAAAAACTTGCGCCTTGTGCCTTTTGCCTGCTTTTCTTATGAACACTGAAATCCTGTTTATTTCCGACCTTCATCTTGCCTGGGACAAACCGGAAATTACCCAACGCTTTTTGGATTTTCTGGACAATAGAGCAACCAAAGCCAACGCCTTATACATTTTGGGCGACTTGTTTGATGCCTGGGTGGGCGATGATGATTTCAGCCCGCCCAATCCAAAAATCCGTGAGTCTCTCAAGAGGCTCACGGAATCAGGCATAAAGGTATATTTCCAGCAAGGCAACCGTGACTTTTTGCTGGGCAAACAGTTTTGTGAGGACACTGGCATTGTGCTGCTGGATGATCCTTACTTGATCGAGCTGTTTGGCGAACCGACCCTGCTAATGCACGGCGACCTGTTGTGTACCGATGACCTGCCCTACCAGGAATTTCGCAGCAAATCGCGTACGCCTGAATGGCAACATAATGTGTTGTCCAAACCGCTGCTCGTTCGCTTGCTGGCAGCCCGCTGGTATCGTATCCGCAGCTACTTCCACAAGCGCAAAAAAACCCAAGAAATTATGGATGTCAATCAAGACACGGTAGTCCATACCCTATCGGTACATAATTGCTTGCGGTTGATCCATGGGCACACCCATCGTCCCAATATTCACAACTTTGAGGTCAACGGAAAAGCTGCCCAACGCTACGTTTTGGCTGCATGGACTAAAGACAAAGGTGAAGTGCTGGTTTGGGATGAAAATGGTCACCGTATTGAAGCCATATAATCGGTTTATTCTTATCAATTAACATGATGAAACGCTATTTAAAAGTTACCTTGTTGCAAGCACGACATTTAAATTTGACTTTTACGGCAAAATAATTAAATCTAGTACGTGGCGTGAATAATTCCTGTACGCGAGGAGATAAAAATAATCACCCCAAAACTAATATTAGTCTTAAAAAATCATAATCAATATTTTGTCTAAACATAAGCAAGATATCAGGAGAAAAATATATGAAGAAGCCTCTTAAAAACTGGCTAATTGCGTCGAGTGTAGCTGCGTTGATTGCTGCGCCAGCAATTTCTACAGCAAATAGCGCAGTTGAACAACTATCAAAGAACCCAGCCAACTGGGTAATGTGGGGTGGTAACTATGCTGGCACTCGCTACAGCGAAATTTCAGACATCAACGTTGACAACGTAAAGAACCTGCAGCCAGCATGGTCTTTCTCTACAGGTGTTTTACGTGGTCATGAAGGTGGCCCACTGGTTATCGACGACATTCTTTACATACATACACCGTTCCCTAACACAGTGTATGCGATCGATCAAAAAACCCAAGCCGTTATCTGGGAATACACACCAACCCAAGATGCAGATGTCACTATTCCTGTGATGTGTTGCGATACCGTTAACCGTGGCTTAGGTTATGGCGATGGCAAAATCTTCTTGCAACAATCTGATACTGTGTTAACAGCCTTAGATGCAAAAACTGGAAAACGGGTTTGGAGTGTACAAAACGGCGACCCAAAACTGGGTATGACCAACACTAACGCGCCTTTAGTCGTTAAAGACACCGTGTTGACCGGCGTTTCCGGTGGTGAGTTTGGGGTACGCGGTTTCTTGGCCGCCTATAACATGCGGACTGGCAAACTGGCCTGGAAAGGTTACAGCATAGGCCCGGATTCAGACACCCTGATTAACCCTAGCACAACCACGACTTGGGAAAACGGCAAAGTCACTCCTGTCGGCCCAGATTCCAGCTTGAAGACCTGGAAAGGCGACCAATGGAAAATCGGCGGCGGCACCACCTGGGGCTGGTACAGCTACGACCCACAATTAAACCTGGTCTATTACGGTTCAGGCAACCCTTCAACCTGGAACCCTGTGCAACGTCCGGGCGACAACAAATGGTCCATGTCATTATGGGCTCGCGATGCCGACACCGGCGCGGTCAAATGGGTTTACCAAATGACCCCACATGATGAATGGGATTTTGACGGTATCAACGAAGTACCATTGGTTGACCAAGAAGTGAATGGCAAGATGCACAAGACCATCGTGCATTTTGACCGTAACGGTTTTGGCTACACTTTGGATCGCGTGACCGGTGAATTGTTAGTCGCAGAAAAATTCGACAAATCAGTTAACTGGGCAACTCACGTTGACATGAAAACAGGCCGTCCACAAGTCGTTTCCAAATACAGTACCGAACAAAATGGCGAAGACGTTAATTCTAAAGGCATTTGCCCTGCGGCGTTAGGTGCTAAAAACCAGCAACCGGTTTCTTACTCGCCACAAACTGGTTTGTTCTACATTTCAGGCAACCACTTGTGTATGGACTACGAACCATTCGCAGTTGATTACAAAGCGGGACAACCTTATGTGGGTGCTACATTAACCATGATGCCTGCTGGCGCTGACGTTTTAACAGGCCAACCTGATGGCACAACTAACTTAGGCCAGTTCACTGCGTTTGATGCCAAAACAGGTAAAATTGCTTGGTCAAACAAAGAACAGTTCTCGGTTTGGTCTGGTTCATTGGCTACATCAGGTGGCGTTGTGTTCTACGGCACACTGGAAGGTTATCTGAAAGCAGTTGATGCCAAAACAGGTAAAGAACTGTATAAGTTTAAAACCCCATCTGGCATTATCGGTAACGTAAATACCTGGAAATACAATGGCAAACAATATATTGGCGTACTGTCAGGTATTGGTGGCTGGGCAGGTATCGGTATCGCTGCAGGACTAGACACAGGTAAGTCTGAGTCTGACACGGAAGGTTTGGGTGCAGTAGGTGCTTACAGGAGCTTAAGTTCTTACACCAAACTGGGTGGCACACTGACTGTGTTTGCATTGCCTAACTAATTAATCTTTCTTGATTGGTTATTAAATGGAAACCCTGGTCATCGCTGACCAGGGTTTTTTTATGCCTGCTTGGTGGAATTCTCAAGCGAATCAGCCAGGAAAAACTTTACCAAATCCGCTAATTTTGAGAACATACGCACCGAAAGAAGTGTATTTGCTGATATCTGCTTAATCAAAATAACACTTGTCACTTACATAAGTCGGTTGTTGTGAGCAATACAACAATAACTAGAAATAATCTTTAACACACGAGAAATGACCCATGACTAACTTTCCAATCGATCTTGGCACGTATCAACGCATCAAACTGGATGCCAGCGTTCCGACCTTAACGGCTGAACAAAGAAAAGCCCTGCAAGCCAACATCCAACTGTGCCGCGATGCTATCGTGTTTTTCACTTCCACAGGCGCAGCCCGTGGCGTTGGCGGCCACACTGGCGGCCCTTATGACACCGTGCCAGAAGTGATGATTATGGATGCGCTGTTCCGTGGATCGGACAAATATGTCCCTACCTTCTTTGATGAAGCCGGACACCGTGTTGCCACACAATACTTGATGTCCGTGTTAAACGGCGATATGCCCGCCGAAAAATTAACCGAATACCGCGCCGCACATTCGCATCTACCAGGCCATCCAGAATTGGGCTTTACCCCGGGTGTTAAATTCAGCTCAGGCCGTTTGGGCCACATGTGGCCTTATGTCAATGGTGTGGCGATGGCGAATCCTAGCAAAACCTTGTTCTGCTTAGGTTCAGACGGCTCACAACAAGAAGGCGACGATGCCGAAGCCGCACGTTTGGCGGTCGCACAAGGCTTGAACGTCAAATTGATTATCGATGACAACGACGTCACGATTGCTGGACATCCTTCCCACTACCTGAAAGGTTGCTCAACCGCAAAAACCCTGGCAGGTCACGGCTTGACCGTATTGGAAGGTGACGGCGAAGATCTGGACAGTTTGTATGCCAACATTTGTAAAGCCATCAACACCCCAGGCCCTGTTGCAGTCATTAACCACCGTAAAATGTGCCCTGGCATTGTTGGCCTGGAAGGCTCCACCCACGGCCATGATGTCGTCTCCGTAAAAGTGGCGTTAGAATATCTGGAAACACGCGGACATACCGCCGCTGTTGATTTCTTGAAAGCCGTCGTGGCCCCTAAAAACACCGATACTTTCTTAGGATCAAGCGACAAATGGGACGCTAACCGCAACGTATTCGGCGATGCTGTTGTGGCAGTCATGAACGGCATGAGCGAAGCGGACCGTAAAACAAAAATCCGTGTCATCGACTCTGATTTGGAAGGCTCTTGCGGTCTGCATAAAATCCATGCGGCATTCCCTGAATCATTCATTTCTTCTGGCATCATGGAGCGCGGCAACTTCTCCGCTGCGGCCGGTTTTGGTATGGAAGCAGGCAAACAAGGTATTTTCGGCACTTTCAGCGCATTCTTAGAAATGCTGATGTCCGAAATCACCATGGCACGCCTGAACAACTCCAACGTGTTAAGCCATTTCTCACACTCCGGCATCGACGACATGGCAGACAACACTTGCCATTTCGGTTTGAACAACATGTTCGCCGACAACGGTTTGTCTGATGGCTACGCGACTGGATTATACTTCCCGGCCGACCCTAACCAAATGAAAGCAGTTGTCGAAAAGATTTTCTTCGATCCAGGCTTACGTTTCGTGTTCTCAACCCGTTCTAAAACTCCAATGATTTTGGACGACAAGGGCAACGAATTTTTCGGCGGCGGTTACAAATTCGTTCCGGGCAAAGACGAAGTTATCCGCGAAGGCACACAGGGCTATGTGATCGCCTTCGGTGAAACCTTGTACCGTGCATTAGATGCCGTCGAACGCTTGAAGAAAGAAGGCATTGATGTTGGTTTAATCAACAAACCGACTTTGAATGTTATTGACGAAGATATGTTGGCTAAAGTGGGTAAATCGCCAATGGTGCTCGTTGTCGAATCCTTCAACAAGAAAACCGGCTTAGGTAGCCGTTATGGTTCTTGGCTGCTGGAACGTGGGCTTACGCCGAAATTCGCGCACTTGGGCACACATAAGGAAGGTTGTGGTGGGCTTTGGGAACAATTCCCGCATCAAGGCATTGATCCATCCGGCATTATGGCGAAAGTTAAAGAATTGTTGAAAAAATAACCATCAGCCGGTTATAAACCTTTTAACAAGGCCACTTGTGTGGCCTTGTTTTTTATATCCGAAAATCTTAATCCACCTCAGGATCAAACAACAGTTCAGGCTTCCCCGTGAAATAGCCTTGGGCAAAGTCAACGCCCAAAGTTTTCAGCTTATCTAGTTGTTGGGCATTCTCGACGAATTCAGCAATCGTCTTTCGGCCATAGAGCTTGGCGGCAGAGCTTATAAAATTAACGACGAGTTCGGAATACGGATCAAACAAGAGGTTGCTTATAAATGACCCGTCTATTTTCAAAAAATCGACATTGAATTTGGACAAATTCGCCAAATTGCTAGACCCTATACCAATGTCATCCAAGGACAATTGGCATCCCAAACGATTTTTCAGTAAATTCATGAAATGAATTGCTTGCTCATAATCCCGATCCGCAACCGTTTCTGTAATTTCAAAACATACTTGCTCTGGGTTTACGCCAAATTTTTTGAATTCTTTAACCAAAACATCAAGGAATGGGCTGTAGCGAATCGTGCTGCCAGATATATTAAGTGAATACAGTGTGTCAGCCTGTTTTTGCTGGGCATAATAACGGCAAAATTGATGCACCACGTAAAAATCGACTTCCCGGCTAATGTGGAATAATTCAGCGGCATGGAGGAATCGGCTTTTCGAGTCGATATCGCCTTCCTCATTTTTATACCTCAGCAACACTTCAAGCTTTTGTTTAGCCAAAGCTTGCGGGCCTATAGGCACAATAGGCTGGGCAAACAGCACAAAGGACTGGTTTTTCAAGCCTTCTGTTATTGTTGGCAGTAAACTTAGCGAGTCATAATAATGATGAAGAATGGGGTCGTCATGCTCGATAAGCTTTACGATGCTATTGCCCGTGCGCCTGGCCTGAAACAATGCCTCATCCACAGCCGCCAAGACTCTTTCGGTCGTTTTATATTCCGGCGATAAAGGCGTTACGCCAATGATTAATTTTGGATAATAACTTATTCCATCTATTTCAATGGACTGGCTATCAAGTAACTGCGCCAAGTCTTCCGCAATCTCTAGGCTTTCCTTGACCGGAAGCTTGAGGATAACCGCAAACCGGTTCCAGCCTAATTTGCCCATGCACGCATTCGGCAAGCTTTTTATCCTGTTGTAAATCACCAATTGAATAGCGCTGATAAGCTGTTCTTCGGCATCAATCCCTTGCAACAGGCTGGCTATCTTGGGGACTTGGTTGATTTCGGTATAAATTAGGGTGTGATGGGGATCATTGCTTGAAGAAATTTGTCCAATGGCATGGATGAAGGAAGGTCTGGTTAATAAATTCACGTTGTGGGATTGGGTCATTTTCTTGCGTTAATACTGGCGCGGAACAATTTAGCATAAAAGTATTCGTGATTGTAGGGTATTAAATTCAAAAGAAACATACAATCGGTAAAACTACTTATATACTCAGCATTTAATGGTTAAACTTGAAAAACAAAAAACACCCCAGAGGCTAAAATGAACAGTTCAAAAACTCGGTTGATAGCAATAATCGCAGTGTTGCTTGTCCTGTTTTTTTATTTCGGCCTGGATGACTACTTCACCCTGGCTAACCTAAAATCCCGGCAAGAAGCCATACTCACCTATAAAGCCACTCACCCCGTTTTATCAATTGCCTGCTATGGGATTGTTTATATCGCAATTACCGGTTTGTCGCTACCCGGCGCAACCATCCTTACCTTGGCGGGTGGCGCATTGTTCGGCTTGCTTTGGGGTACGGTGATCGTCTCGTTCGCCTCCAGCATTGGCGCAACATTGGCTTTCCTCGCTGCCCGTTTTCTATTTCGGGATAACATTGAAAGCCAATTTGCCGGTCGCCTCAAAACGGTTAACGATGGCATTGCCAAAGACGGCGCTTATTATCTGTTTACCCTACGCTTAGTGCCGCTGTTCCCGTTCTTTGCCATCAATCTGGTCATGGGATTGACCGCCATGAAAACATCCACTTTCTATTGGGTTAGCCAAATCGGGATGCTTGCCGGAACACTGGTTTATGTCAATGCAGGAACCCAGCTAGCTACGATAAAATCGTTGTCCGACATAACCTCGCCCGTGTTAGTTGCTTCATTTGTATTACTGGGCATTTTTCCTCTTATTGCCAAAAAAATTGTAGGCCAGTTTACTTATGACAAAAACCAACACAGTCCGTAATTGGAACAAACCCAAAAAGTTCGACAATAATATCATCGTTATCGGTGGCGGTTCTGCGGGTTTGGTCACAAGTTACATTGCCGCTGCCGTCAAAGCTAAAGTGACGTTGATAGAAAAACACCGCATGGGCGGCGATTGCCTGAATACCGGCTGCGTGCCTTCCAAAGCCCTGATAAGTGCCACACGCTTGCTTGCCCATGCTGCTCGCGCAAAAGAGTTTGGCATCGCCAAGATGACGGCAGACTACAGCTTTTCCGATGCCATGGAACGCGTACAAAACGTAATCAAGTCCGTTGCCCCCCATGATTCTATCGAACGCTACCAAAACCTGGGCGTTGATGTCATTGAAGGCAATGCCAGGATACTTTCGCCCTGGGAGGTTGAAGTCACCACACAGACGGGGACACAAACCCTGACAACTTTAGCCATCGTTATCGCTACGGGCGCTCGTCCTTTGGTACCGCCCATACCCGGCATTGAAAACATTGATTACCTAACATCTGATAGCGTCTGGAACCTACGCGTACAACCCAAACGGATGATCGTACTGGGTGGCGGCCCTATCGGTTGCGAATTGGCGCAATGTTTTGCGCGTTTGGGTAGCCACGTCACGATGATAGAAATGGCATCACGGCTGCTAATACGGGAAGACGAAGACTCTGCCGAACTGGTGTTAGCGCAATTCAAGAAAGAAGGCATTGATGTCCGTCTTGGCCATACCGCAAAGCAATTCGTCGTAGAAAACGGCGAGAAAGTCCTGTTGGCAGAACATGAAGGCGAGACCTTGCGGATACCCTTCGACAACCTATTATTGGCGCTTGGACGGTCACCGAATACGGCAGGTTATGGCCTGGAAGACATCGGCGTGGAATTATCGCCTAAGCGCACCATCCAGGTAGACGGCTTTCAGGCGACCAATTATCCCAACATCTTTGCCTGTGGCGACGTGTCAGGCCCATACCAATTTACCCATACGGCCGCCCACCAAGCCTGGTACGCCGCCGTCAACGCTTTGTTCGGCAACATCAAAAAATTCCGTACCGATTATTCCGTCATCCCCTGGGCGACCTTTACCGAACCGGAAGTTGCAAGGGTTGGCCTTAACGAGCAAGAAGCCAACGAACAAGGAATAAAATACGAAGTCAGCAAATATGACATCGCCGATTTAGACCGGGCAATTGCCGACGGCAATGCCCACGGTTTCGTCAAAGTGCTGACCAAACCCGGCAAAGACAAGATCCTCGGCGTGACTATTGTCGGCGACCATGCCGGTGACTTGATGGCGGAATTTGTGCTGGCTATGAAGCATGGCATTGGCCTGAACAAAATCCTAGGAACCATACACATCTACCCTACCCTTGCCGAAGCCAACAAATACGTAGCAGGTGTCTGGAAGAAAAGCCATCAACCGGAAAAATTACTGCAATGGATACAGCGGTATCATACTTGGCGACGGGATTAACTTTTATAACATATTGATTTAATTGGTCGGGACGAGAGGATTTGAACCTCCGACCCCTTGCACCCCATGCAAGTGCGCTACCAAGCTGCGCTACGCCCCGACTGTTTTATATCAATAGATGTGGTAGGAATTAGATTGCTAAAGCAAACCTAAGGGGGACTAAAAGCGGCAAATTATAATCATTTGCCCACTCGAAGAGTGACAAAAAGATTCTATTTTAACAATTCCAAGATTTCTTCTAGCTCACCAATCATTTGGTGAATCAGTTGGTTAGTACGCGTTGAATCTTCCTTGGCATTGTCGCTAGTCAAATGCGCCCTGGCGCCACCGATGGTGTAGCCTTGCTCATATAATAAGGCGCGTATCTGCCGTATCATCAGCACGTCATGGCGTTGGTAGTAGCGCCGATTGCCGCGCCGTTTTACCGGGCTGAGTTCGGTAAATTCTTGCTCCCAGTAGCGCAATACGTGTGGCTTGACGGCACACAGCTCACTGACTTCACCAATGGTGAAATAGCGTTTTGCGGGTATGACAGGCAGTTCGTTATTATTGCTTGGTTCCAGCATACGTTTCTACTCGGGCTTTTAGTTTTTGACCTGACCGGAATGTTACCACACGTCGTGCGGTAATGGGTATTTCTTCCCCTGTTTTTGGGTTTCGGCCTGGGCGGCTATTTTTGTCGCGCAGCTCAAATTTTCCAAAACCAGAAAGCTTCACTTGCTCTCCCTGCGCCAAAGAACCTTTTATTTCTTCGAAAAATAATTCCACCATTTCTTTGGCTTCGCGCTTATTTAGGCCCAGTTCTTCATAAAGCCTTTCCGCAAAATCAGCTTTTGTTAATGCCATGAAATCAATCCCTCAGTTTTGCACCAATTGTTTTGGCTAATGTTTGTAATATATTGTTAAATATAGCATCTATTTCAACATCTGTAAGCGTTTGTGAAAAATTTTGTAACGTAATGCCCACAGCGACACTTTTACAATCTTCTTCGATTCCTTTTCCTCGATATATATCAAACAGCACAATATCTTGCACAGCAGGCTCATTGCAGCTTTTTATGCTGGCGATGGCATCATCGGCTGAGACAGCTTCCTTTACGATCAAAGCAAGATCCCTGCTAACCGATGGGTACTTTGACAAGGGTTTAAACTGGGAAACCGTTTTATTAAGCAATAAGTCCTGGTCAAGTTCAAACAAAAACACTGGGGTTTCAAAACCTAACTGCCTTTCAAGACTGGGGTGTAACATGCCAAAGATACCTATTTTTTCGCCTGTCTGAGATAAAATCTGGGCAGTTTGACCTGGGTGCAATGCTGAGTTCTTGGCAGGCACGTACCGGACATTGCAGCCAGCCAGGGAAAACAGGGCTTGCATATCCGCTTTCAGGTCAAAAAAATCGACTTTACGAGGTTTTTCTCCCCATTGTTCTGGATAAAAGCTGCCTATGACTAGGCCTGACAGCATTTTTTGCTGTTGTATTTGCCCACCGAAATTTAAAAACCGTAATCCGGTTTCAAACAAACGTATTCTGGCCTGTTGACGGTTGAGGTTATGCAGCGCAGCCTTCAGCAATCCGCACCATAATGTACTACGCATCACCGACAAGTCCGATGAGATAGGGTTAGTTATCTTAATTAACACATCTTCAGCAGCCACCGCATGTTGAATATCTTCGTCAACAAAACTGTAAGTGATCGCTTCCTGATAACCTCGGTCTACCAACAGGTCTTTTACCCTGTCAATGTCCAATACAGTTTCGGTTGCTTTGCCCAGTTCCGCCCGCATCAATAGGCTATTGTTGGGTATATTGTTATAGCCGTGGACTCTTGCCAATTCTTCAATGAGATCGGCTTCGATAGCCATATCAAAGCGGAAGCCAGGAGGGGCAATACTCCAGCCTTCTGGATGTTGTCCGATACACATGCCTAGACGCACAAAAATGTCATACACCTGTTCGTCCGGCAAGGAAACACCGAGCATTTTTGCTATGCGCTGCCGTCTTAATATTATCGCCGGACGCTGTGGCAGTGCTGCCTGATGCTTGACCTCATTAATCGAGCCAACGCTACCGCCAGCAATCTCAACGATTAACTGGGTTGCCCGTTCGATTGCGCGATGTTGCAAGGTTGCGTCTACGCCGCGTTCAAAACGATGTGACGAGTCGGTATGTAAGCCAAAATGCCTGGCTTTGCCAGCGATAGCCCGTGGTGAAAAGAAGGCACATTCTAGGAATATATTTTGGGTAGTATCGTCAACGGCACTACTACTGCCGCCCATTACACCAGCCAACGCTAATGCTTGCTTGTCATCGGCAATAACCAATGCTTCGCTATCTAATGTGATCGCTTGGCCGTTCAGCAAAGCCAATGGCTCGCCGTTTTTTGCCATACGTACCGTAATGCCGCCGACTAGCTTATCCGCATCGAACGCATGTAAGGGCTGGCCTAGCTCCATCAGCACATAGTTGGTGACATCGACGACCGCACTTAAGCTCCTGATCCCAGAGCGGCGCAGGCGTTCCTGCATCCAAGACGGCGTTGCCGCTTTTGGGTTCACGCCTTTGATAAGCCGTCCCAGATAACGGGGGCAAGCAGCTTTTTCTTCGATTGAGATCGGCAAGGTATCTTGATGATGGATTGCTACTTCTTTTACTTGGGTTGCCGTCCAATCCATGCCATTCAACAATGCCACTTCCCTGGCAATGCCTTCAACGCTTAAGCAGTCGGCGCGGTTTGGGGTTAAGTCGATTTCGATGATAGTATCATTAAGGTTGAGATATTCCCGAATATCGACACCCACTGGCGCATCGGGCGACAGTTCCATTAAGCCGTTGGCATCGACTGCTATGCCCAATTCCTTTTCCGAGCAAAGCATGCCCGATGATTCCACGCCACGTAGCTTGGAAAGTTTGATTTTGAAGTCGCAGGGCAATACCGCGCCTATTAAAGCAGCAGGAATTTTTAAGCCTGGCCTGACATTGCTGGCACCACACACGATTTGTAAGGGTTCGCTCTGACCTACGTTAACTACGCAAACTTTTAGCTTGTCTGCATCAGGATGTTGCTGGGTGGAAATAACTTCCCCGATGACTACACCACTGAATGCAGCCCCAGCAGGTGTTACAGCATCAACTTCCAGCCCTGCCATCGTCAATTGCGCGACCAATTCTTCAGTCGAAACGGGCGGATTAACGTATTCCCTTAACCAAGCTTCGCTAATTTGCATGAGTCCGATCTTCCTTGGCTTGGGATTTAATGAAATTGCTGCAAAAACTTGAGGTCGTTTTCGAAAAACAACCGCAAATCGTTGATACCGTAACGCAGCATCGCCAGCCTTTCAACCCCCATGCCGAAGGCAAAACCGCTATAAGATTCGCTGTCGATATTGACCGCCTTAAACACTTCGGGATGGATCATGCCGCAACCCATCACTTCTAGCCAGCCGGTTTGGCTGCACACACGGCATCCTTCGCCACCACACATCACGCATTCGATGTCAACTTCTGCGGATGGCTCAGTAAACGGGAAATAGGATGGTCGAAACCGGACTTGTATGTCTTTTTCAAAAAATGCGCGTAAAAATTGGTACACCACACCCTTTAAGTCAGCAAAACTGACATCAGTATCCACCAGAAAACCTTCCACTTGATGAAACATAGGAGTATGGGTTATATCGGAGTCGCAGCGATAGACACGGCCTGGTGCGATGACCTTCAACGGCGGCTTTTCGGATTCCATCACCCTGATCTGCACGGGCGAGGTATGCGTCCTCAGTACCGTATGGGCATCGAAATAAAAGGTATCATGCATTGCCCTGGCGGGATGATGCTCTGGAATATTCAATGCACCGAAGTTATGGTAATCGTCTTCGATCTCCGGCCCTTCAACGACACTAAAGCCGACGCTGGCAAAAATCTTTGAAATACGTCTTAATGTGGTCGTGACCGGATGTAATCCACCTGCCGATTGGCCTCTGCCAGGCAAAGTCACATCTATTTGTTCGCTGGCCAGCCTGCGTTCTAATTCGACATTATCGAGCGACTGCTTTCTGGCGTTTAATTGTTCTTGAAACTGGTCTTTGGCTTGGTTGATAACCTGTCCGACAGCACGCCGCTGCTCAGGATCAAGTGCGCCTAGCTCTTTCATCTGTAGGGTAAACAGCCCTTTCTTGCCCAAATAATGAACACGAATTTGATCGAGTTGGTTCAAATCCTGAGCTTCCGCTATGGATTTCGTCGCTTGCGCGAGAATTTCATCTAAGTTAGCTGACACGATTGAACTCGATTATTTGGAAAAGAAAGGGGCTTTAATAAAACCAGTCGCCTAATCCATACCAAATAAGGCATGGATAGGCTTCTAATGCTGAAAAACTTGCTGCTTTTTCGCTATGAAAGCGGGCTTTGGTTGGCTTTTGCAATTTTGGCAATTTCGCCAAAGGCTTCAATGTCGCGTACGGCGATATCGGCTAACACCTTACGGTCTATCGCCACATTCGCTTTAGTCAAGCCATTGATTAAGCGGCTATAAGATATATCGTACATGCGTGATGCTGCATTGATCCTGACTATCCATAACCTGCGGAACTGCCGTTTTTTCTGTTTGCGGTCGCGGTACGCATACTGACCTGCCTTAATGACGGCTTGTTTTGCAACGCGGTAAACGCGGCTACGGGCACCATAATAGCCTTTAGCCTGCTTTAAAATTTTCTTGTGCCTTGCCCTTGCAGTAACGCCTCTTTTAACTCTAGCCATTTTGCTTCTCCAGGTTAACTATAAGGCATCATGCGAGCGACCATGCGTACATCAGATGCATGGACGGAAGCCGGTTTGCGTAACTGACGTTTTCTTTTGGTGGTTTTCTTGGTCAGGATATGGCGCTTATGTGATTGACCACATTTGAAACCGCCGTTACCTGTCCGTGCGAAACGCTTGGCAGCGCCCCGGTTGGTCTTTATTTTTGGCATTTGTTTAGTACTCCAATAAATTAAATAAAATCCCTGAGATTAAACCCAACAAGGCAAAATGCTTGGCCCTGGAGAATTAATGACAGCAAAACTGCTTGCTGTTTTGGCAACCTGTCCGTGGTTGCCGTATCGCTTCATTTAAGAAGCGGATAAGTTAGTAAATCGCCAATTATTTCTTCTTTTTAGGCGACATCACCATCACCATCTGACGGCCTTCCATTTTAGGGAATTGTTCGACTATGGCTAATTCTTCCAAATCTTTTTCAATGCGCTTTAACACGTCCATACCAATTTCACGATGCGCCATTTCCCTGCCGCGATAACGCAAGGTTATCTTGGTTTTATCGCCTTCATTAAGGAATTTGGTCAGACTTTTTAACTTGATTTGATAATCGCCTTCATCAGTTCCAGGCCGGAATTTGATTTCCTTAACTTGGATCTGCTTTTGTTTCTTTTTGGCCTCTTGCAGTTTTTTGTTGAGCGTAAACTGGTACTTGCCGTAATTCATCACTTTACAGACTGGCGGGTCGGCGTTTGGCGATATTTCCACTAAGTCAAGGTCGGCGGCATACGCGATTTGCCTTGCTTGATCTATCGACATGATACCTAATGCCTCACCCTCGGCACCTGTGACTCTCACCTTTCTGGCGGTGATTTCATCGTTCAGGCGCGTTTCATCTTTTTTAGCAGCGATATTTCAATCCTCCGAGTACAACATTATGTTTTGTCTGCAACCGCTTGCTTTACCCGTTGGGTAAAGTCATTGATTGCCAGACTACCTAAATCTTCACCTTTCTGCGAACGTACCGTAATCGCCTGATCTTCAAGCTCTTTATCGCCAATAATGATGAGATAAGGTGTTCGCTGCATGGAATGCTCGCGGATTTTAAACCCGATCTTCTCATTTCTCAAGTCTATTTTTGCCCTAAAGCCTTGTTTTTCCAGCTCTCGTAACACATTCGTGGCATATTCTGCATGTCGATCTGCGATATTCAGCACCACCATTTGTATCGGTGACAACCAAACGGGGAATGTCCCCGCATGCTGCTCAATCAAGATGCCGATAAAGCGTTCCAGGGAGCCTAGTATAGCCCTATGCAGCATCACAGGCACTTGTCTTGAGCTATCTTCGGCAATATAAGTCGCGCCCAAGCGCCCGGGCATTGAGAAATCGACCTGGATAGTACCGCATTGCCAAACCCGTCCAATGCAGTCTTTCAAGGAAAATTCAATCTTGGGACCGTAAAAAGCGCCCTCCCCTGGCTGCAAATCCCAAGCCAAGCCTTTGTTATTCAATGCCAATTCAAGTGCGCTTTCCGCTTTATCCCAACTGGCATCATCCCCTACCCTGCTTTCAGGGCGGGTAGACAGCTTGATGATAACGTCATCAAAGCCGAAATCTTTGTAGACATCAAACAACAAGTCGATGAAATCAGAGACTTCATCCTGAATCTGGCTTTCCGTGCAAAAAATATGTGCGTCATCTTGGACGAAATTCCGCACTCGCATCAAACCGTGCAACGTGCCGGATGGCTCGTTTCGATGGCAAGAGCCGAATTCCGCCAAGCGTATTGGCAAATCCCTATAACTTTTTAAGCCTTGATTATAGATTTGCACATGGCAAGGGCAATTCATCGGCTTGATCGCATAATCGCGATTTTCCGAGTGGGTCGTGAACATGCCAGCGCTGAATTTTTCCCAATGACCGGACTTTTCCCACAATGACTTATCAACGATTTGCGGTGTCCTGACCTCGCCGTAGCCTTTAAGCCGTAATTTGTCGCGTATGTATTGCTCGACCTGCTGGTAGATCGTCCAACCTTTTTCATGCCAGAACACCATGCCGGGTGCTTCTTCTTGGGTATGGAACAAATCCAACGCTTTGCCTACTTTACGGTGATCGCGCTTTTCTGCTTCTTCCAATCGGTGCAGATAAGCCTGTAATTCTTTTTTGTCGCCCCAGGCCGTACCATAAATGCGTTGTAGCATTTCATTATTGGAATCGCCGCGCCAATAAGCTCCGGCAATTTTCATTAACTTGAAGGAAGTCAATTTTCCGGTACTGGGAACGTGCGGGCCACGGCATAAATCGACGAACTTACCTTCGCGGTACAGGCCAATTTCATCGCTGGCAGGAATCGAAGCGATGATTTCCGCCTTGTATTTTTCACCGATAGAATGGAAAAAGGCCACTGCTTCGTCACGCTGCCAAACCTCGCGGGTCACAGGCTCGTCTTTCTGGGCAAGCTCGACCATTTTACGTTCAATGGCTTCGAGATCTTCTGGCGTGAAAGGTCTTTCATAAGAGAAGTCGTAGAAAAAACCGTTCTCTATGACCGGACCTATCGTCACTTGTGCGTCAGGAAACAGCTCCTTAACGGCATAGGCTAGAAGATGCGCGGTTGAATGGCGGATAATATCAACGCCTTCGTCATCTTTTGCAGTAATAATTTGCAACGATACATCATGGTCGATAATGGTGCTTGCATCGACTACTTTACCGTCAAGTTTGCCAGCCAAAGTCGCCTTAGCCAATCCAGAACCGATAGAACGCGCCACTTCCATCACTGTAAGTGCTTGATCGAATTCGCGCTTGGAACCATCTGGGAGGGTAACTACGGGCATGGTGACTAACTTAACTCTACTTCAATCTAACGCTAAAATAAAAAAGCACTGACTAAGCAGTGCCTTATAAAATCTGGTAGGCGCGATTGGACTCGAACCAACGACCCCCACCATGTCAAGGTGGTGCTCTAACCAACTGAGCTACGCGCCTGAAATTTACACATTTCAAGACCCAGCATTATAACAATCGCCTTGAGATAAGCAACCTTAATTGCAGGGTTTTTCAGGCTTTAACGCTTAATCACCGAGGTCGGCATGGGGCATCACCCGCAATTTCTCGACCACCTTGTCGCCAAACTGTTGTGTACTTATCATCGTGACCCCGCTGCCCGGCTTGGAAAGATCAGCCGTTGAAAAGCCGTCGGCAAACACACCTTGCATCGCCGCCCAGATATTTTTGGCTTCCCTGTCCATGTTAAAGCTGTACTCCAGCATCATGGCGACCGATCCGATCATGGAATACGGATTGGCGATATTTTTTCCGGCGATGTCGGGCGCAGAACCGTGCGAAGGCTCGTAATAAGCCTTATCATCGCCCAAACAAGCCGATGGCATTAGCCCCAATGAGCCTAAGATACCACCGCCCTGATCGCTGAGAATATCGCCAAACATATTTTCCATGACCATCACATCAAACTGGGTTGGATTCAAGCATAATGCCGTCGCCGCAGCATCAACTAGGTAGTTGACGACTTTTACCTGGGGATATTCCACGGCGACTTCTTCCATCACCTCATTCCACAAGACGCTGGATTTCAGCACATTGCTCTTATGGATGTTGTGCAGCAACTTCCGGCGTTTCATAGCTAATTTGAACGCTTGGTGCATAATGCGACGAATTTGCAGCTCGTCGTATTCGAGGGTTTCCTTCACATAACGCAAGCCTTGCTCGTTGATGCCAGATTCTTTGCTACCAAAATACAGCCCGCCCACCAATTCGCGGACGATCATAAGGTCAATACCTTCACCGATAATCTCAGCCTTTAAGGGTGAAAAATGCCCCAACGCCTTGGGCAAGAAAACCGGACGAAAATTGGCGTAAGTGTTATACCGCCGACGCAGGGGCAACAACGCACCACGTTCTGGCTGCTTATCGATGGGGATATTTTTTGATTCCTCATGGCTTAAACCAATAGGGCCTTTCAAGATCGCATCGGCCTTATCGCAGATGTCGATAGTGCTTTGCGGAAATGCATCGCCAAATTCAAAGTAAGCACAAGCACCAAACGCCGCTGGCATTAACTCGAATTTGACAAAATTACGTTCTTCAATAACTTTTAGGACCTTGATTGCTTCTTGGGTAATCTCCGGCCCAATACCGTCTCCCGCTAATACCGCGATTTTGTAGTGCTTCATGTGTTCCTGTTATGTGCGTGCTTATATATTTGTTACTAGGGTCGGATTATACTCACAACCTCTGCAACCTTAAAATTTAGATGGTAATTATCTTTGGGTTGCTCAAGTTACGATCTTACAAACTTTGCAGGTTGCGGATGGGCTTAGTAATCCAACAAAAACAATTTGAACCTAAGCTGGTTTCATACGCTACCTGAGAGTTGTGGCTTTCCAACCAATCGGCACTATTTTTGCTATGCCTTAAGTTGCGGCAGCCTTTTGATAGCTGTCCATTTGGTTAAAATTGAGGTAGCGGTAAGTATCATCTGCGGTTTCGCTGATCTGGTTGGCGTACTGCATGTATTCTTCAACGGTTGGGATTTTGCCTAATAGTGAACACACGGCGGCTAATTCAGCCGAGGATAAGAACACATTTGCGCCATTGCCCAAGCGGTTAGGGAAGTTTCGGGTGGAAGTGGAAACCACGGTCGCGCCTTCTTTGACCCGCGCTTGATTGCCCATACATAAGGAGCAGCCGGGCATTTCCATCCTTGCACCAGCTTTGCCGAACATACCGTAGTAACCTTCTTCGGTTAGTTGGTTTTGATCCATCTTAGTGGGCGGAGCTACCCATAACCGAGTCGGTAACTCGCCTTTCAGTTTTTCGAGCAACTTACCCGCAGCACGAAAATGGCCGATATTGGTCATACACGAACCCAAAAACACTTCGTCGATTTTTGTGCCTGCGACTTCCGAAAGTGGTTTGATGTCGTCAGGGTCGTTCGGGCAAGCCAGCAGTGGTTCTTTGATTTCATCCATGTTGATTTCAATGATTTCAAAGTATTCAGCATCTTTGTCCGGCTCTAACAAGACTGGGTTTGCCAACCACGCTTCCATATTTTTGATGCGGCGCTCAATGGTGCGTACATCGCCGTAACCTTGGGCAATCATCCATTTCAATAAGGTGACGTTGGAGTTGATGTATTCGATGATCGGTTCTTTATTCAGCCGGATCGTGCAACCGCCCGCAGAACGCTCCGCCGAGGCATCAGACAATTCAAACGCTTGTTCCACTTTCAAATCAGGCAAGCCTTCAATTTCAAGGATGCGCCCGGAATAGACATTCTTCTTGCCCTTTTTGTCCAGCGTCAACAAGTCGCGTTTTAAAGCGGCATACGGGATGGCATTGACCATGTCGCGCAAGGTAATACCGGGCTGCATCGTGCCTTTAAAGCGCACCAGTACGGATTCCGGCATATCCAACGGCATTACGCCCGTTGCGGCCGCAAACGCCACCAAACCGGAACCGGCCGGAAAACTTATACCGAGTGGGAAGCGGGTGTGCGAATCGCCGCCCGTGCCGACGGTATCAGGCAGCAACATACGGTTTAACCAAGAATGGATAATGCCGTCGCCTGGGCGTAAAGCCACACCGCCCCGGTTCATGATGAAATCCGGCAAGGTGTGCTGCATGGTAATATCGACGGGCTTTGGGTAGGCGGCAGTATGGCAGAATGATTGCAGCACCAGATCGGCGGAAAAGCCCAAACAGGCTAAGTCCTTCAATTCGTCGCGGGTCATGGGGCCGGTGGTGTCCTGTGAGCCTACGGTCGTCATGTAAGGTTCGCAGTAGGTATTCGGCCTTATTCCCGAAACGCCGCAGGCTTTGCCGACCATTTTCTGCGCCAGGGTAAAGCCTTTCGTGCTGGCGGGAACATCGCCTGCACGTTTGAAAACAGTGGCAGCCCCCAGACTTAGGAATTTACGAGCGCGATCAGTCAGGCCACGCCCGATTATTAACGGAATACGGCCACCAGCACGGACTTCATCCAGCAGTACATCAGTCTTTAATTCAAACTTACTAATAAGCTCTTCGCTATCATGGCGTTTGACGACACCTTCATACGGATAAATGTCGATGACATCACCCATGTTCATCATGCTAACGTCGCACTCGAACGGCAATGCACCAGAATCTTCCATGGTATTGAAGAATATCGGCGCAATCTTTCCGCCGATACATACTCCTCCTTCCCTTTTATTCGGTATATAAGGGATGTCGTTGCCCATAAACCACAACACCGAATTCGTTGCCGACTTACGGGACGAGCCGGTACCGACCACGTCACCGACATAAGCCACCAGAAAGCCTTTCTGCTTAAGTTCGTTGATTTGCTGCTCGGCGTTGGTGATGCCCTCGCGCGGCATTTTCAACATGGCTTTGGCATGTAAGGGAATATCAGGCCGCGACCACGCATCCGGCGCTGGCGACAAATCATCGGTATTGGTTTCGCCGGTGACTTTGAACACCGTGACCGTCAGTTTTTCAGGCACTTGCGGCCTACTGGTAAACCATTCCGCATCGGCCCAGGATTGGATGACCTGTTTGGCATAAGCATTGTCCGCCTCGGCTTTTTCCTGCACATCATGGAAAGCATCGAAGATCAGTAAAGTGTGGGCTAAGGCTTTTGCGGCGATCACTGCCATTGCTGGGTTATCCAACAGCTCGATCAAGGGCGCAACATTGTAACCGCCCAGCATCGTACCCAATAATTCGGTGGCTTTTGCTGATGGCAAAATGGGCGAACTCACCTCACCTTTCGCCACCGCCGCGAGGAATCCCGCCTTAACGTAAGCCGCCTCATCGACACCCGCCGGAATGCGGTTGGCGAGCAAATCCAGCAAGAATGCTTCTTCACCTTTCGGGGGATTTTTTATGAGTTCAACCAACGCCGCCGTTTGTCCGGCATCCAGCGGCTTTGGCACTACGCCCTCGGCGGCGCGTTCAGTTACATGTTTACGGTATTGTTCTAGCATGAAGGTATCTCTGTTTTTAAGTATCTAAATTTGTTTCAGGATAGTCATTAGTCTATCGAAACATTACCGCATAAAGCGCGATGTAGCCATCAAAAATATTGACAACGCAAACTTACGATAGTTTGTAAGAAAACCCAAGGGGCTTATAAATTGGTTGAAATAAAATAGGCTGCAAGTATTTCATAAGAGGTAGCATGATTCAAACCCTTATGATCGAGCCTTATTGGGCAGGAGCAGCCTACAGCCCCCTCTGGAGAACTCGTCAACGGCGACAAACAGGCATCTCTGGTGGGTAAGCGATTGGTCTTTGAGCAACCGCTGGGGGCTTACTGGATAGCAAAAGCTTTGATGTCGCTGTTGCGTCGGGCAAACTCAAGCAGAGTAGCGCGTTTGGGCATTTTATGCACAGCTTGCTGACCAAAAAGCATCCGGCCATGTGTCGCGTCTGTTTAAAGCGTTCTCCTAGAAATCTCTACCCCCCCCCCTACTCCCTTTGGCCGAAGGCTGGGAAGAGCTTTAAAATCAAGTGGTATTGCCCTCTATCAGGGAGAGGGCATAATTAGAGCTCCCCTCCTGAATACTGTAAATAACGCTAGATATTCTTGCACCTCATTTTATTCATCTGGTTTTATTTTTGAGAGGTGTATTGATAAGTATACCTGCTGTACCCTCCATAGTCATACCCGAGGCTAGATGATGATTCTGGCAGATCGTTAAATACGATACCTTTCAACTGGACACCAGACTGGGTCAGGCGTTTAGAGCTATGTTCCAGTTCTCGCATAGGATGCTGACCCGATTTAACAACCATTAAAGTCGCACTAGCCAGCCGCCCAATAATGGACGCATCGGTGACCGCCAAAATTGGCGGTGAATCAATAATAACGTGGTCATAATTTTTGCTGACCATATCCAACAACCTGCCAAACCGTTCATGTAACAGCAATTCTGATGGGTTAGGAGGGATAGCACCGGTCGAGATAAAGTCAAAATTGGCGGACGGGATCCTATGAATAATTTCATCTAACGTAGAAATGGAGCTTGGCATACTATTTGAAATAAGCTCAGAAAGCCCGTTTTCTCTTGGGAGCCCAAGAACCTTGTTGATGTAACCTTTGCGTATATCACCATCTATCAACAATATTTTTTTTCCTGAATCGGCCAATACTGTTGCAAGATTAACGGAGACAAAGGTTTTTCCTACCCCAGGGCTTGGGCCAGTAATCATGATGATGTTATTTTGCGCTTCCAAAAAAGCAAAATGTAGTGTGGTCCTTAAACTGCGCAAGCTTTCGATGGCTAAATCATCTTTGTTTTGCAGTGCAAGAATCATAGGTTCATTGCTTTCTTGTTTTGAGTTTCTTTTAAATTTTTTACTGAGTTTTTCTTGCTCGTAACTATGCGGTATCGTTGCATAAACGGGTATATTCAATTTATTTTCAATTAGATCAGGATCATTGACACCACGGCGAAGTGCTTTGCCAATAAATGCCAACGCGATACCAAGCATTAACCCTAAGATGAAACAAAAAACGACTATCAGCGTTTTTTTCGGTTTTATCGGTAACTTAGGCACGGCAGCAAAATCAATAACCCTTGAATCACCGACAGTGCCGGCTTTTGCGACGCGCAAGGTCTGAGCCTTGTTAAGGAGAGAAGTATAAAGCTCTGTATTGACCTGGACATCCCTAGACAGCCTTAATATTACTTGCTGTGTTTCAGGCAGTACTTGAATTTTATGGTCTTGGTCGTTGATCTGACCTTGTAACCTGGCAATTTGTTTATCAAGCGCGATAATGGAAGGGTGTGATTCGGTAAATCTTTGTCTTAGTTCATCACGCTTTTGTTCCAAAAGGGTAGTTTCAGTCTTAATTTTCACTACACCATCTAGCAGCCCTTGTGTTTCGATATTTAAGTCAATTGACCCCATTCGAGTCCTGACACCGTTTAACTCTGTTGTTGCTAAGTCCAATTGCTCCTTAAGTAAAGGCAATTGTTTTTCCAAGAATTCAAGGGTTTTTTGTGCTTCGGCTGATTTTTGCTCAACGCTTTGACGGATGTAAATATTAACGACCTCATTTAATATCCGTACTGCAGATTCGGGACTATTGGATTCATAAGTTAAATTTACAATCCTGGTCAATTTGGCTTTTTCACCTGATTGAAAATTTTCTTTGAACGCAACAAGGGCATTGCTTTCAGAATGCCGCATGACCATAAATTCGGTATTAGGGTTCGCTCTTAACATTGAAACAAATATGGCTACTGGACCTTCCCCGACTCCTACTTGCTTATCAGACAGCACACCGACTTCACCCTCCAAGATCAGTTCATCTTCATCCATTAACTGGAATCTGCCCTTGTTGCCTGCAATTAAAGTCAACGGCTTATCAAGTAGTTGGGGGGGCAACATTAGGCTGTCGATCTTAATCAATTCCCCACCCCAGGCATATTGGCTTAGTCCAAACAGTGGGCTTGAAACCGTGTTGTCTTGGTTTTCTTTATCATAATTTCTTGCGATGGTTTCCCCTATCACAGGAAAATATTTCGGTTTGACGATTAAATCTAAATTAAGGCTTTTTATTGCCTTCCCTAATACCGTTCTTGAATTAATGAGTTCAATTTCAGCCGTCACCGGTATTTCATTTTTTACTACGGCCTCTCCCGGCTCAAAAGAAGACAAAGTGGATGAAGTTGCTTGAACTTGCAACATAGCATCTGCTTTATAGATCGGAGTATCAGTTAAAGCTTTAACGACCCCAAGCGCCAATAATACCCCAGTAGTTAAAGCAATAAGCCATTTGTTATCGACCAGTATGGCTAAAATTTCACTTAAATTATATTTGCTGTCACTCGACAAGTCATTACTTAGGGGAGGGTTATTTTCGGGAGATAATTTTTGCATTTAGTTACAAAACAAGGTTTATTTATATAAATTTAACTGATTTATTTTCAAACTACGTGGCGGCTTTTATGCTATCAGTGAAAAAGTTTGCTTAACATTTTGAATGCTATAACATTATTTACCACTAAAAAATGAGTTAAATATTTGCTAGGTTCTGTTGACATTTCAAAGATAGGCGTTTTAAAACAACTGCTTACAATCTCTAGGTAAATCATAACTATTTGATATGGAAAGTATTTTTACCAAATGTCAACAGAGCATAGGTAGGGTAGTTCGAAAAACGCTACGTTCCATAAAATATTTTTGTTTCCCAGACAACCCATAAATATAACGCGAAGATTTTTTAGAAGTAAAGTTTGTTCATATGGGTATGCAAAATATTTTTCGTCTTATTAAAATCAAAGAGACACTTTCAATAGGCTTGATAGCGACCTTTTTGCTTTTAGAGAAACCGAGCATTTTCTATAGGTTCTCAATAATTGAAACCACCGATTCAAAAAAACTCTTTATTGTCGCGTTCGTAGCATTTATATGGCTAACTGCCTTGGCGGCAATTTTTTTTGCGGCACGGAGTAGGCCGGTATTTAAATGGGGGTTTTTTTTATTAGCAACGATATCCCTATTTATTTTTGATGTCTTTACCGCTACTTCCCACAATGGATATGCAACTTTACTTTATGGAGATTACATAACAATTAGGCAATCAGCCGCAAACCTTAATGACGTGCTGGCCGAATACGGAAACTTACTGATAGCCCCATTTTTTCGGATGTTTTTGCTTTTCCTGGCTTTTTTTATATCAACTCCCGATCTGATAAAAAAAGCAGAAGTTAAATCTTCACTATTGATAATTCTCTGCCTAGCTATTTTTGTGGGCATCTGCGTCACGAAAAAAGGAACGGGAACCGATAAAATACCCGGCTTTTTATCAATTTATGGTTTTGAAATTGCCATGTTATTAGACGAAAAAAACCCTGCTTATAACTATGGCAATATTTTTTTTAAACCTAGAACGCAACCCAGAAGGGAAAATATATTACTGATAATCGATGAAAGTGTCCGATCAGATTTTTTCAACGGAGCGGAAGCCATTTCAGGCCTTAATATAAAATCAAATTCATTGTGGAATGTCTATGATTATGGCAGTGCCACATCAGGCAATAACTGTAGCCACTATACCAGCATTATCCTAAGAAAAGGCCCAAAACCCGATCATTTAAGGGCAGAAATCCAGGAAAATCCATTGATTTGGGCTTATGCAAAAGAAGCGGGTTTCAGGACGACCCTGATTGATGCACAACATAGTGGCCAAGGGCATGATTATTTTGATTTAGTTGAACTCAAAATGATTGACAACAATGTCAATACTGAAAAGTACCAATCGGATAAAGATATTGCTGTTGAGCTGAAAAAGTTACTAAAAAATGGCAATAACTTCGTGATAATAGTAAAAAAAGGTGCCCACTTTCCATATGTTGAAAGATATCCGACAACGTTTGGCCCCAACTTTAATTCGGCCTACATCAATGAAAAACAAAATAGAATTGAATATGCTAGGGCAATAATGTATCAAACAGGTGGTTTTTTCGCAGAATTACTCGGAGAATCTTTAACACCATCAACTTTGATGGTCTATACATCAGACCACGGACAGAATTTAAACGATACATCAGGGCCGACACATTGCACGACGACGGGCGATCCTTATCAAGGTGAAGGGATGGTCCCCATGCTGGTAATTGACAACAGGCAGGATGAAAAATTAAGCTCATTCAGTCAGATAAATCACAATAAAACATCGCACTTTAATGTTTTTTCGACGCTATTATATTACTTGGGTTATGAAAAAAATGATTATCAAAGCCACTATGGCGATTCCCTGATTGAGCCTGTAAAAAGATTGGGGTACTTTAATTATGGAAGGCCTTTTGGTTATTTTGGCTCAGAACCCATGTTTAAGCGGACAGGTGAAGCGCTGGATTATAGCGGAGACAAAAAAATTATAAGCCCGTAGACCGCTGCTTCTGACATTGAGTATGCAGAGCCCAGGCATCAGGTAGGGGGCTAATAGGGCGGGAGTAAAGTTTGCAGGCTCTGTCAAAGGTTGCTCTTTAGGTGAATTAATTAAAGCATTAACCCCGCAAACGTGCGAATTATCTATCTTTGTTCATTTTTTTGGTTCAGCGTAATCTGCCAATTGTGGTATCCTACTGCGCCAAGCGGTCAGCGCAAGAGAACTGTGATTTGCGTTGCTTCAAACTTTACATAACTAGCTGGGTTTGAGGCTGAGTAAGGGCGTTATTCAGGAGGTTTTGTGTTAGTTGCCATTTTTTTAACATCAATCCAAACGGCTGCGGTTGTTCAGAGGTTTCTTTAATTTTTTTGGAGTTCAAAATGAAAAAAAACATATTCAAATTCGCATCCTGGAATGCGCTTTTTATTGCCAGCATTTTTTTAATAAGTACCAATATCTCTCATGCTTTAACTTTCGGCGACAATATAATCACTAACGGCGGGGCAGAAGATAGCCGTGGTTTTACTGATGGACGCTTGGTTAAGGTTAAAAAATGGCAAACAACAGATGGAACCTTTACAGTTATAAAATATGGAAAAAATGACAATTTCTTGACGCTGACAAGCCCAGGCCCAGCTAAAAAAATACGGGGGAAAAATTACTTTTCAGGTGGTGATGGAAGCCAGCTATCTAGGGCTATAAAAACTGTAAAACTCTCTTCAATTGCCAAAATTATCGATACAAATAAAGTTTCCTTTAAATTGTCAGGTTTCTTTGGAGGCTGGAAGGAACAGGATGACAACGCGGTCTTAACTGCCGAATTTCTAAATGTTTCTAAGCAACCCATAAGCCAGGTTTCTATTGGTAGTGTGCTTGCCGCAGATCGAGCAAACATATCAAGGCTGTTGCCTCGTAAATTGAGGGGCGTTATTCCCGCTGGAACACGCTCGATTAGATTAGTTTTAACAATGATACGGGTGGTTGGGAAATTTAACGATGGATATGCAGATAATTTGTCTATGGTGCTAGCGAAAAAACGGTAATCTGCTGACTGATTTTCAGATCACTAAATAATATTGAGGTCAAAACAACGCGTAATAACCTTGCGTATTGCGCTGGTTTGGCTTCGCTTACCCCCTTTTGTAGATAAAAAAGGGGGTTTATGTACGGTTAGGGAAGACCTAGAAAATTTGGCGTACCGCCATTGCCGTTTTTACCGACTGCTTTGATTTCCAACAGGGAATCCGTTGCCTTGCCGATACCATTGTTGGTCACGGCAGTGGTATTGCCGAAGTGTCCATTGGGAATAAACAATTGCGGGTGATCGAAGGGTGCCTTGTCAAAACGGACACGCTCATCGGTTAAAGTTGATAAGAAAGCTACCAGGTTCGTCTTCTCCGTGTCAGTAAGACCTAAGTTTTGAATATCTGGATCAAGATTGTCGATATTTTGGTCATGGAAATCCCCACCACGGTTATAAAATTCCACAACCTGCTGCAAGGTTGATTCACCGCCATTATGAAAATACGGCGCAGTTAAGGCAATGTTACGTAACGTGGGGACTTTGAAAGCGCCATTCTGCAACAATTCGGTCAGTGGGGCTGACCGGTATATTGAGTGAGGCACCTAAAAGCTGTTCGAATAGCCCTAATTTAGCCAGCCGTGATTCAGACAGCGGATGGCCAAAAGGATCTTTATTGCCCAAGCCTAGATCTTCCGTTGTAGTCGTACGCCAATATTGTAGAAACCATTGTCGTAAACCGCTTCACCACCATCACCCATAACCATACGTTCCAGGCGCTGATTTTTCACATTCCGCACCGAAGCATTAGTGAATTCCGCGCCCCCATGACAATTGACGCATTGCCCTTTGCCTTCGAAAACGGCTTTGTCATTTAGTTGGGCCGTGGTCAGAGCTGCTGTATTGCCTTCGAAATACTGATCGATAGGCGCATTATCAGATACCAGCGTCGCTTCATAAAGTTGTACCGCCAACCCCATGAACAGCGCAAAGTTTTGGTCCATCTGGGTAAATTGATTTTTGGCCAACTGAGTGGGTTGCAAAATGGGATAGGGATCGGTTGGATCCGTTTGGACAGGGCTGCTATCGCTTAGGCTAACAAGGCCATTCGAATTGATATTGACAATTTTGACAGAATTCCACCATTTGGGTTGAAACGCCCGCTTGATTAATTTTTCGTAGCTAATTTTAAGGCCTGGCTTTAGGGTTTTTGTGCTGGAAAATACGTAAGGGGCCAATACATTGTCATCATAGGCCACTAACTGTTTGCCAAGCGGAGCTAACGAGCGCAATTTTTTTCCGATTTCTCGTGGGAACTTATTTCTTGCGCCACCCGTGAGTTTTTCGCCGATATCTGGGAAGGCACGACCCGTGGCTGATTCTTCGACAGAGCTAAGCGGCGGGCCTACCGCCTGTGATGCCAGTGAGGCATTGTCAAGCTGGATGTTTACCGCTTGCACGGTCTTCCTGTCCACGGCTTGAAACACCTTGGCATTGGGATCCCGTAAACCGAAAGGATTAACACCGTTAAAAATATTCTGAGCGCGGCCATCCCAAAAATTACGGAAGTTGAACGCCGCATTAATTACACTGGGGGTATTACGCCCAGTAACCTGGCGAACATTAATCCCATTAATATTGAAAATGGGATCTGCTAAGAGAGTGGTGTTATCCACGGCCTTTCCCAATGTTACGCTATTAAATTGGGTGAGAAAAACACCTTGAGAACCGGCAATGTCGTCAATGTCAGACATCACAATCGAATCGCGGTTATCTACGTTGCTCAGTATATGGAAAGGGAAACCTGACGAAGTCAGCTGATAGTTGACACCTTTGGCGAACAGGCCGTCCGACCCAGGATGCAACTGGTTTTTGGACCGGTTGTCGGTGCCGGCGTGAAAGTGACAACTGGCACAGGATTGTATGCCGTCGCTCCCCACTTGCATGTCCCAGAACAGGGCTTTGCCGAGGGCAATCGCCGCCGGCTTATTGGCAACAAAATCAGCCAGGTTACTGGGTTCGGGGATGGGTATGGTCTTGAGTGATCCCAATGGATTGGAGTTGGGTACGGCTGCATTGACATCGGCCAATAATGCTAACGTGATCAAACTGCCACTGAGCGCAATGGTTTTTTTAAAAATTGGCATGGTAAGTTTCCTTATTTTTCGGTTCATGATCAGGGTTTTTATTTTCAACTCAAGATGCCCCCTAAAGCGGGGAAATAAACAAAGCGTTGGGTTTGTGCGATTCATGGGCTTTAGATTTGTGGCAAAAAGCACCCAACTTTAAGTTGGGTGCTTTTAACTTATTAACCCAAAGGCCTCTCCCCATGTGGCCGCATCCAATCCAGATAGGCCGTGATGGCTTCTGGTGCAGATAAAGCGGGGCATGTACCCCAACGTTCTAATGGTTCAATCCCGTATTTAAGAATGCCGATATGCTCTTGTTTGTTGCTGTCCTGCTTGGGGTTGGCCCAACGAAACCCCAAACTGCCCCTGACTGCATTGATATTCTCTTTGCTGCCAGTAATAAAACGCCAACCGCCCGGTTTGGCCTTAAACAGCGACGCGTATGAGGCCAATATTTCAGGAGTATCATTTTCAGGGTCTAGCGTTATGGAGTACATGAACACGTCCTTACCCAGGCGGTCACCCAACATGGCTTGGACTTTACTGAGGTTGAAGCTCATCATGGGGCAAAAACCTTCGTTTTTGCACATTACGTACATAAAGTTAATCAGTACCGTTTTGTCTTTCAGAAGATCATCGTAAAAACGCACTTCCTGGCCGTCGTGTGTCAGCAGCGGGTTGTTGACGAAACGTTGCCGACGGCGTTCTTCCGGGCTAATGGAATGTAAGGAATTGGCCTGCCCAAAAGAAGAAGAGCCCAAGCCCGCACAACCCGCAAGAGCGGCGGTGCCCAGCAGTCCGCCGCCCAAAGCCAAAAATTGTCGTCTAGTTTGAATTGTCATGAGGTCTCTCCTTATGGCACGATTTCGTAACGGGACATCATGGCGTGATCTTCATGCACCACGTTATGACAGTGAATGGGGTAATCGCCCAGGAAGTCGCGCCATTGATAGAAAGCTTCCAATTTACCTGTATTGTCAGTGCCAATGGCTGCGGTACCTATGCGGTAAACATCTTTGCGGCCAATGTCGTCTTTAACAAGCGCAGTTTTACCATTGCGGCTGAGAATTTGGCCTTCTTCAAAATGTATATGCACAGGATGCGCCCAACCGCCGCCACTACTGAACGCCCATTTTTCCGCAGTATTTTGTTTAGGGAAATCAGTGATGGTATTGGGGTCAAAAAGTTCACCGTTGATCGTCCATGCGCCGTTACTGGAACCAAAGTCAAAACTTCGGGTTAATGCGACGGGAGCCTTCTTATTGGGTAGTGCCAACATGGCGGTTGGCACTACACTGTTGTCTACTACGCTGCCAGCTTGTACACGAAATTCCACCAAGTTAGTGGGTGTGATGATTTTGCCAGTGGGCCCCTGCCATCAAGCTGTTCCAGGCGGTTTTCCAGATAGACCTTAGACCCTGCCATTTCATTGGTGAAGTCCACAATCACATCGGCGCGTTCGGCCACACCTAGACGAATACTTAAAGGCGTAATAACAGAAGGCAACAAATTTCCGTTGGTGGAGAGTTGCTTAAACGTTGCATTATTGCTCAGGAAAAACTCGTAGTAACGTGAAGGCCCAACGTTCATGAGCCGAAAACGATACTTACGCTTTTGCACGTTCATGTACGGTTGAATCTTGCCGTTGACGGTGTATTTATCACCCAAGACCCCATCTATATTGCCGATGTCAAAACTTAACTGGCCAGTGCCAGGGTCAAAGCTTTTATCGCCGAACAGCAGCGGCACATCATACTGGCCGCTCGGTAGCCTGAGGCCAGTGGTTTCATTATCGGTATCCAGCAAAACATCGTTGCTGAACAAGCTATAATGGCTTACCAGGCCCTTATAGACGTTTTGTGCAGTGAAATCGAAACGATGGTCATGAAACCACAACGTACCCATGGTTTCCTTGATATCACCGATCACTGTTTTGCCATTCAATGTGCTAGTGGGTACGTTGCTGGCGAATCCAGCACGCACGTTTGGGTAGTGATAATCCTTAAATTTGCCGACATCATAAAAATGAGTCGGCCCACCATCAGACTCCGATGGCGTGTGGCCATTATGTAGATGAGTAGATGTTTGGTTGATGCCGAAGCCACCGTTGTCCGTAGGGAGGGCGTTATGGACGCGGTGAATCACAGGCTCTCCGTATTGTGCCTTGATGCGGATCGGGCCAATGGCACCGGTGCTGGCTTCCACGAAAGTCCATATCTTGGATGCAGGCACATTGTCAACCGCTGGGTAAAAATTCCAGGGCACTTCCATTTCTACCGATTCGTAAAATTTTCCCGTGAAACCAGGTGTGGTTTCAGAGGTGTCGCCAAACTGTGTCCATTTTTGGTGGCTAGGGCGAAATGCTTCGGTAAAGTCGCCGATGGTGGCGGTGGCAACAGTAGCATCGTTTAATTTAGCCGTTACCAGGCGACCAGCAGGAACTGAAGCAGGGTTAGGGTCATTGGTGGGCACGGGATTGGGTGTGGTGACCGGGGTTAATGTGGCCGGCACAGGTAAAGGATCAACAAATGGTGTGTTGAGTGGACTAGTTACGGTATTTACCCTAGCTGACGCTAGCGTTAAAGTTGTGCCTGTTCCTCCTGGTACTGCCGGTGGAGGCGTGGGTTCCTTAATCGTAACATTTGCCAAGCTGGTTATGGGGCGGGTACGTGTGACCAGTTTTCGGTCGGCAACCTTCCGTGTGAGCCACACATCATTTTTATACGTGGTTTCTGAGTATTTACTACCAGGGGCGAGTTGAGTGACGACATGTTCAACACAGTCCGGATCAACCCAAATAATGTCCACGATGTTCGCAGTCAGATTGGTAAAGTTGATGGTGGCAGGTTTACCCGTGTTAAAGGAGCAGTTGGGGCGAATCGCATGGGCGCTGGAATGCCACGCCAAAGCCAGAAAAACTGTTACGGTAAGGGTGAAGTTAAGCCACGTTTTTGCTATCTGTAAAACGGTTTTATGATTCCATGATTGACAACTCTCAGTCGCCAATATTGTGTGTTTTAGTTTCATTTTAATACCTCGTTAAATCAAAGTCCTGACTTAATAGGGCAATAAAATTGTCATCAAAAATACAGATTTCGTTGCTATTAATGAATCGTTTTGTCTTGGGGCATATCCTAAGAAAATAAAAAGTTATTAAACTATAATCGTTTAACTGCTTAATGTTTTCTTAATGATATTGTCGTAAAATGTCTATAAGCTTAAGGACTGCCAAGTTTTAGGCTTAGTTGGTATTTTACTAACGATGTGGTTGTCATTCCTTCCACGGGATTGGCAACCACGTTTAGCTCCACAAAATTTAATAGTTTTACGTTAAGTGTCCTTTATCCGAGATTTCATTTACCCTTTAATGTCAATTTAAGTTGAGCATCCGTACTGAAGTAAAAAATCCAAAAGTTAACTTTCCTACTTCCACCAGCCAAGCAATGAAAAATCGACCAACAGTCTTTTTTCATGTGCTTAGTCGATAGATCTCACCGCGACTTAGTTTATCTCTTAGCCGCAAACTAACAATGTTCAATAATAGGGTATTTATGGTTATGAAATGGTTACAGAAAATAACCATTTTGTGATGGGTTTTCTATCTATTTTGGTGTTATTCAGCCAATGACGACAAATAGCTACGCAGATTGCTGGCCTTATCGCCCAAACCTAATTTCTTGCGGATGTGCTTACGGTGAATGCTGACAGTTTCGGGCGAGCTATTTAAGGTCATGGCGATAGTCTTAGTGGATAGTCCTTGCCTGACCATTGATGCCACCTGTGACTCGGCCGGAGTCAACTGTTGGTAGGCGGCAGGTAGATTGTCGGGGCGACCATAGGATTGCACCAGCTGCCGGAGATTAGTCTCAAGGATGTCGAGCAGGCGTATGGTTTGAACGCGACCGGCACTCGCCCCTTTCAACTTTTTTAAGAAAGGCATAATGGTGTTCTCTACCTCGTGTGAGAGCGTGACTTGGGTTTCGGCAATATCTGCTTCCCGGTGCTTGATCAAAACATTAAGCACCGAGTTAATCTCCGTGGTCTCTTCCTGGATTTTTTCTAATTCCGCTTGTGTGGTTGAAACCTGGTTTTCCAGGCGCTGGCGGGCATCAAGCAACACCTTTTCAGCCTGTTTTTGCAGTGTGATGTCCCTAAACGCGCTCACATTATGCGTGATGATTCCATTCGCATCGGTGACCGCAGTAATGATTTGCCATACTGGGTATGCCTCACCGTTCTTGTCTTTGTTCCATATTTCACCTTGCCAGTAACGATCACGAGCTACCGAGGCCCATATATGCTCATAGACGTCCTCGCCATGCCGCCCAGAACGGAGAATACTAAGTGGCTTTCCAACTACATCTTCGGCGCTATACCCAGTGATATTGCTGAATGATTTATTTACGCGCAAGATGACTTTGTCTGCATCAGCCACGACCATGCCTTCTTGGGTTTCAAAGGCTGCGGCGGCGATACGCAGTTCGTTCTCGGCATTTTTACGCTCAGTGATGTCACGGGTGATGCCAATGTAGTGCGTCAAATGCCCATCCTCATCATGCACTGGCGATATCACCAGGTCGTTCCAGAAAGGTATGCCGTCTTTGCGATAGTTAAGGATCTCCCCAGAAAATTCCGTGCTATTTTTCAGGGCCAGGCGTATCGCTTGTTTCGTCCGAGTATCAGTCAGGGGTCCCTGCAGAAAGCTGCATGTGCCGCCTAGTATTTCTGCCTTGCTGTAGCCTGTTATCATCGTAAAGGCATCATTCGCAGAGAGGATATAGCCATCGGAATCGGCGATTAGCATACCTTGTGAGATTGTTTTCAGGGCGAGATGGCTCACCCGCAGCTTTACTTCTGCCTGTTTGTGCTCGGTGATGTCGGTAAGCACGAGGCGTAGTTCCGGATCAGCATTCCCTACTTTCGTGTATAGGCTATTGATCTGGACATAAAGGCTGGTACCATCGGCGCGGCGAAGAGGCAGGTCACAGGTTTGTTTACCACCTTGCTGCTTTGCTAGTAAGAAATGTCGATACCAGTAATCAGTGTAGTCATCGTCAATAAATCGCTCAAAACGCTGATTAATGATTTTTTGGCGTTCCTCGCCGAGCAGTTTGGTGGCGGTGAGGTTGATTTCTGCGATCACGCCTTCTAAAGTAAGGGTGAGGTAGCCGGTCGGGGCAAAATCGTACAATTCATGATAATGGGTGCGCGATGCTTCCAGGGCAACTTGCGCCAGACGTAATTCTTCGTTCTGCATCTCCAATTCTATTTGATATGTGCGCAGATTATGCGGGAGTTCATCGACCATAGGGGGTTGCGCTTTTGCCTGCTCAACTTGAACGAGTTGCTTCTCGGCACTTGTCTGCAACTGTTGGTTAATTTTGTTGGTGTTGTCACTCATAGATTTACCTTTATCGACAGCAGGGATATCTGGTAGTTCACCGATCCTACTGCATTTGGCACTAGCAGCATTTTTCGGTGATAAAGCGCATAATAATAGCAATATCAATAATTTACCATTGATACCCCTTCCAAAGGGAGGAGGCTAGGGATGAGGGGGCTCATAGAGCAACTTTTTGTGATTGTTATAAGCTACCTGCTGACTAGCCATATTTGTGCCGGATCAAAGCCATACTTTTACGAATTAACCCGGTATCACCTTTATTGCACTAGGATGGCGTATCAGCATTGACCATCCACCCCGATTTTTATTGAGCCATCCACGAACTTCGATCATTCGACCACGATAACTATTGATATCAGGGAATAAGGTCAGCCACTTTTTTTCGATACGCGCTTGAAATAAGTCGGAAAACTCCAGGTAGACGTATTTTCGGCTGTTGCGGATCACTGACACTTTCCCAATCAATCTCGTCCAGCCCGAATGTCCGTCATTGCCCAGGTGTTCAACTGGTATTGCCCCATATTCAGCCTTTTGCCAAATGCCCCGTTTGGCCTGCTCGGCAAGCTTTCCTGCTTCGACCAACTCATTTACGTACAATAAGTTGGGTGGATAAATATTCACTGCGGCCAAGCCCAGCTCCACCAACTGTACATTGATATTTTCTTTGTTTTCGGTGATTAAATAGGCGAGCGTCCGTTTATATTTATCGGTCTGTTCAACGTCCATAACTAACCGTACTTTCTGGTTTTTCAGCTTATCGGTCAACCAACGCTTGGCCGTTTCGCCACCGGCTTGAGTAGCCTGGTTTCTGTGCTGTACTTCCGGCGTATTAATGCCCAATAACCTGATTTTACGTCCATCTTCCAGCTTTACCGTATCGCCATCATAAACCCTATCTACTTTGTGATAGGAATAGCCCGGCTTTATTGCAATTTTCTTACTGTTGTCGTGTGTTCGATCAGAAAAGTGCTTGTTGCCCTTTACGTCTTGCCATTGGTATACGTCGGCGCACGCCGAAACGGAGCAGCTTAACAGCAGTATCAGTAAAAGCCTCATAGTAAAGTAACCTTTCAACCCAAGTTTTGACTAGCTAAATAATCTTCATAGTTACCGTTAAAATCGACAATGCCGGTAGGGGTCAGTTCGATAATCCGAGTGGCAAGGGATGACACAAATTCGCGGTCATGGCTGACAAAAAGCAATGTGCCTGGATAGTTTTCCAACGCCGTATTCAGCGATTCGATAGATTCCATATCAAGATGGTTGGTGGGTTCGTCCAACACCATGATGTTGTTTTTTTGCAGGATCAACTTACCGAACAACATGCGACCTTGTTCGCCGCCGGACAGCACTTTCACCGGTTTGTTGATGTCATCCGAGGTGAACAATAACCGGCCTAACGTGCCACGTATCGCTTGATCGTCATCGCTTTCCTTGCGCCATTGCCCCATCCATTCGATAAGCGTGATATTTTCAGCAAAGTCTTCGGCGTGGTCTTGTGCGTAGTAGCCCACTTCCGAGTTTTCAGACCATTTAACTTTACCGGTATCCGGTTTTAAATCGCCGACCAGTGTGCGTAATAAAGTCGATTTGCCGATGCCATTAGGGCCAATAATAGCCACTCGTTCACCCACGGCAACCATCATTTTCAAGCTTTTGAATAGCGGCTCGCCATAACCCTTGCTCAGATTCTCAACTTCCAGCGCCAATCGGAACAATTTTTTGCCTTGGTCAAAGCGGATGAAGGGATTGACACGGCTGGAGGGCTTGACTTCGTCGAGCTTGATTTTTTCCAACTGCCGGGCGCGTGAAGTCGCTTGTTTGGCTTTGGAAGCATTCGCCGAAAAGCGGCTGACGAAAGTTTGCAGCTCGGCTATCTGAGTTTTTTTCTTGGCATTTCCCGCCAGCAACTGATCACGGACTAAGGTTGATGCGGTCATGTAATCGTCATAATTGCCTGGATAAACGCGCAGTTCGCCAAAATCCATATCCGCCATGTGGGTGCAAACGCTGTTTAAAAAATGCCGATCATGCGAGATGATAATCATGGTGCTGTTGCGCTGGTTTAGCACGTCTTCAAGCCAGCGGATGGTGTTGATGTCGAGATTGTTGGTTGGCTCGTCCAGCAACATGATGTCGGGATTGGCAAACAACGCTTGCGCCAGCAATACCCGCAGTTTCCAACCTGGTGCGACAGCACTCATCAAGCCGTAATGCTGTTCTTGGGGTATGTCCAGGCCAAGCAGCAATTCACCTGCCCGTGCTTCGGCGGTGTAGCCGTTCATTTCCGCAAACTCCACTTCCAGATCGGCTACCTGCATACCCTCCGCTTCGGTCATTTCTGGCAGCGAGTAGATGCGGTCGCGTTCCTGTTTGATTTGCCAGAGCTCTTTATGCCCCATAATCACGGTGTCTACGACGCTGAATTCTTCATAAGCGAACTGATCCTGGCGCAAAATCCCCAGGCGTTCACCAGGGCTGATGCTGACGTTACCCGCGGAAGGCTCCAGGTCGCCGCTCAAGATTTTCATGAAAGTCGATTTGCCGCAGCCGTTAGCGCCGATCAGGCCGTATCGGTTGCCGTCGCCAAATTTGACAGAGACGTTTTCAAACAGGGGCTTGGCCCCAAACTGCATAGTAATGTTTGCGGTGGATATCAAAGTATTGTTCCGAAAGGGTAGGGATAGGATGAAAAGCGAACAAGATTTTAGGCTTTAGCTTTTGGGGTTGTACACCTACTATTTTACAGCATATGGCATGGCTTAGATGTAATATTGCATTGTTATACTTTTCATCGACGGTTAGAATTGTTAAGTGATGCCATTATTTAGTGAGGGAATGTGCAAATTTCTATTATTATTCCTGTCCGCAATGAAGCTGGCAGTATCGTTCCCTTGATCGAAGAAATTGTTGATGCCATGAGCGCGGCGGAAGCCTATGAAATTATTGTTGTTGATGATGGCAGCAATGACCAAACCGCCTTGATTTTAAACCAGGCGCTCCAACGTATTAAACCGTTGAGGGTTATCCAACACGAGCAAAGCTGCGGCCAAAGCACGGCTATTCGCACTGGGGTGAAAGCCGCCAGTTATCCCTGCATTGCTATGCTGGACGGGGACGGGCAAAACGATCCGGCAGATATTCCACGGCTGTACAACACTTTTATGCAACAAAGAAAAACAAACGCTAATTTATGGATGGTGGCGGGGTGGCGGAAAAAACGCCACGATTCTGCCTGGAAGCTGTTTTCATCCAAATTTGCCAATACGGTGCGTTCGGGTTTGTTGGGCGACAATACGCCGGATACGGGTTGCGGCCTGAAGGTATTTTTTCGGGATAAATTCCTGGAGCTGCCATATTTCGACCACATGCACCGCTTTTTACCGGCATTGATTATCAGGGCAGGGGGGCAGGTTATTTCTGAACCCGTCAATCACAGGGCCAGATCAAATGGGTGTTCAAAATATGGCACCTTAGACCGGCTTTGGGCGGGCATTACCGATTTGGTGGGCGTTATCTGGTTAAAGAAACGGGCAAAACTGCCAATAGCAAAGGAATTACAACGTGGATAAAGAAGCTAACCGTATTCAAGGCGTAGGCCTATAAATTTGCCGGAGCCGCAGTTGGCTTCTTAAAGCTGTGATACGATACGGTTTGAACTGCGGCTACTCGCGATCCCCTCATGCGGGTCTTGAAAGCAGCTTCCTGACCGTTGCCTTATCCATCATCTCCCTATAATAAACGATGGCTTTTCCTTCAAAAGTGCACCGCGCTGCTGATACCGACAGAATCCCGGATCTCAAGTCCAGGCATTGGGTTCTGGTTTTTTCCTTTATTCTCAGTGCATATATGCTATTTGGCCGCTTGGGAGGGTTGCCATTAATCTCGCCGGATGAGGGGCGCAATGCCGAAGTGGCAAGGGAAATGAGCCAATCCCATTCCTGGTTGGTGCCGACTTATAACGGGCTAGTTTACCTCGACAAGCCGGCTTTTTACTTCAAGACCATCGCATTGTCTTTCTCATTGTTCGGGGAATCGGAAGGCACCGCCCGACTGTCTTCCGCCGTTTTTGGCTTTTTACTGCTCGTGGTGATGTTCCTGTTTTGCCAAAGAGTGTATGACCGGCGCACGGCCATTCTTGCCCTGCTCATCGTGGCCACGACACCGCTTTACATAGTGCTATCCCGGCATGTCATTTTTGACATGTCCCTGGCTTTTTTTGTAAGCGCCAGCATTTTTTCGTGCTATCTGGCGGAGGAAGGCGAAGAAAAACAGCGGGACCGTTGGTATCTGGTTGGCGCTTTATCAGCGGGAATCGCAACATTGATTAAAGGCCCCGTGGGGTTTATCCTGCCCACGCTGGTGATCGCTGCCTTTAATGGGGTTGAAGGGCGACTGGGGGCGATGAAGCGTGCCTTCGGCCTGCGTCAGTGGATGGTTTTTCTGGCTATTGTGTTGCCGTGGTTTGTCGGGCTGTCGCTGCTTCGCCCAGACTTTCCCTATTATGGCATTATGAAGGAATCGGTTGCCCGCTTTACGACCGATGAGTTCCGTCGCACAGCGCCGTTTTATTTCTATGCGCCCGTCATTGCGGGTGCTTTTTTTGCCTGGAGCCTGCTGCTGCCGGAAGCCATGGTCGCAGCCTGGCAGGAAAGGAAGCGCTGGTCTCGCGCAGACCGCCTGTTTGTTGTCTGGGCTGTTGTCGTTGTATTGTTTTTTTCGGCTTCACAGTCGAAATTGCCAGGCTACATCCTTACTGCGGTGCTAGCCCTTGGTATCTTGACCGCGCGTGTCTTCGCTAAGTCGCTGGAGAACAGTAATGGACGGGCTGCCCAGATTGTCTGCCGTGGCACAACACCGCTCCTGGCATTGAGTTCAATAGCGGCTTTATTGCTGGGCATTATTGCTTTTAACCCTGAACTGCTCAAAAGCAGGCTGGCGTTTAAGCCTGAAATTTTTGATCTTTTTATACCCACGTTCCTGCCAATGGCGATAACCTTTGGTATCGTTGCATGCCTTTCGATACTGGCACTCTGGACTCGAAATACACGATGGGTATTTGTTGCCTTCATGAGCCTTCCGCTACTGTTACTAACGGTCAATTTTAACCTCTTGGCCCTTTATGCACAAACCCGCTCCACACGTGGCTTGGCAGAACAAATCCAGGCATCGTTAACCCCGACTACCGAGCTGGCTTGCCTGGAATGCCTGCCCCATGGCCTGCCGTTTTATCTCAAGCGGCTGGTGACTGTGTTGAGCCGTGACGGTAAAGAACTGACCAGCAACTATGTCGTATTTACACTGAATTCAGGTAAGCCCTGGCCAGAGGGTGTCGTGCCACTGGCGCAATGGCATCACTGGCTTGCTACCCGCACTCATCCGGTCTACCTGCTTGCCAAGAAAGATCGGTTGGTGCTGCTCAAGAAGATCGCGCTGGAGCGGGGTGTTGACGTAATGGATGTCGGTTCCAAATACTGGGCCGCCTTATTGCCCGCTCCAAAAAAGGATTGATATGTGCGGCATTTGTGGCCTGGTTGTGCTTGGGGGAATGCCGAAAGCTAATCCGATGCTGAAGCAGGTTGACCAGATGGTTGATGCGTTAATGCACCGAGGCCCCGACGATACCGGAATTGATGGCGATCAAGCGGCTATTTTTGGGGTGACGCGCCTGGCCATTCGAGGATTAATCGACGGTAAGCAACCGATTGTTGACGATGCTAGCGGTGTCATGATGGCCTGCAATGGCGAGATTGATAACCACCACGAGCTGCGTGCGTGGTTACGTGAGCGCGGCAGGACGGTTGAGCAGAGTACCGATGTTGCCGTCATTCCCGCGTTGTACCTGGAGCTGGGAGAGGCTTTTGTGGAAAGGCTCAAAGGTGCCTTTGCCATTGCTATCTGGGATCCGCGCCTGAAAAAGCTGTTGCTTGCCCGCGATAGGGTCGGCGAACGGCCACTTTTCTTCTCGGTAAATGATGGCCTTGTTGCTTTTGCCTCGCTGATAGCGGCATTGGCATCAGCAAACCCACGCGGCTTTAATATCAGCACGAGTGCGGTTCACAAATACCTGCAATCTGGTTATTTTGTCGCACCCGAAACCCCTTTCAGCGACATTCAGAAAGTGCTGCCCGGGGAATTGGTGACAATAGACGCCGTTGGCGTTCAGCGCAGACGCTATTGGCGTTGGAACGCAGCTCAAACCCCCAAACAGGCTGGCTCTTTGGATGCATTCGACGAACTGTTCAGGGAGTCAGTGCGCAGGCAAAGCGAGGTGGATGTCGATTTTGGCTTGTTTTTAAGCGGCGGCCTCGATTCTTCTTTAGTTACCGCTGTAACCCGATCCATCCGTCCGGAAAAAACACTGAAAGCCTACAGCCTTCGTTTCAGCGAAGCCTCCTATGACGAAGGCCATTATGCCGAGCAAGTCGCCAGTACTTTAGGTGTCGAGTTTGTCCCAGTCTGGGTACGCCCCGAAGATTTTCCGCCGACCATCGCCCAACTGGTGCGGCAGGTTGGCGAACCGCTCGCCGACCCAGCCTGGGTGCCTAGCGCCCTGTTGGCCAGGCGGGCCGCGCAAGATGTGCGTGTGGCCCTGGTTGGCGAAGGCGCAGATGAGCTTTTCGGCGGCTATCCGACTTATTTTGGCGCAGGCCTTGCTGGGTATTATGCGCGGCTTCCTGCGCCAGTCAGAACAATGATTCGACATGCGGTAGAAAGTTGGCCGGTAAGTGACAA
>JAYVGW010000045.1:0-2955 GCA_043771735.1 Methyloglobulus sp. | reverse complement strand
GTTGTGGTCTTACCGACTCCGCCTTTTTGGTTGGTCAGGGCAATTACTTTTCCCACTCTTTTACCTTGATTATTGGTCTTTTTATCGGTTAGGTTCTGTAAGGCATTGATGCTGACGTGGGGTTAATGTCGCCAAAACCGCAGCTACAATGAGTAGCGCCGCCACATCACCCCATAAATGCCCAATATGCTGAGTATTGACTACGGACTCAACTGCCATAATGCCTGCATGTACTACGCTCGACCAGACTGTAAACCAGATCAGGCTTAGATGCATCATTGGATTGCGCGATGCCAATATCAAGAACACACCAAGTGTGGCATAAATGCCCAAGATCATTTCAAGATATTCAGAACGCCCTTCTGTGTGCCAAGACCAGCCCGAAGGCCAGATTACGGTAAGTGTCCATAAACCGAAGATGAAGATAAGCCCTACAACAATCAAAGCAATACGCAGGTATTTGATGCGATCGGTATCGTTCATGTTTCCCCCTCCTTCAAATTAAAATATTGCTGCCGGATTCTCCTCTATGTGCATAGAAAAGCGACAGGCATCTGCGGCATTAAGGCTTTATCAGAACCAGATTCCGCTCCACTTCAACGCCCGGAATTCGCACCGGAATCACGGAGATCGGTGATTTGACTTTTGCCAATTCCTGTTCTGGACAATGACCTTTCATAGCCAATAACAGGCCGTCCTTTGCCGACAAATGCCGAGTTATTGCAATTATATCGGCAAGTTCTGCAAACGCCCGTGTCAATACGGTGTTACAAGGCTGTTCAGGTTGATAATCTTCCGTCCGGCTATGGATGATTTGCACATTGGTAAGCTTTAATTCTAATACGGCCTGCTGCACAAAACGGGTCTTTTTGGCGTTACTGTCCAGCAAGGTAAATGCTAGGTGCGGCAAACAAATGGCTAATGGAATGCCGGGCAAACCTGCGCCTGTGCCTATGTCTATAATCTGCTGGCCTTTAAGATAAGGAATAACGGTCAAACTGTCCAGCAAATGCAGCCTGACCATATCCTGCTGGTTTTTTATTGCCGTGAGGTTGTACGCTTTGTTCCATTTTTCAATGAGCTTAACAAAAGCTAACAATTGATCAATTTTTTGCTCATCGACCGACAGGTTCAGTGCCGCAATGCCGTCAACCAGGATTTTGCGGCAATCATCCATCAAGCACTTTTCTTCTTGAGATAGATCAATAATAAGGAAATCGCAGCAGGTGTCATACCCGGAATTCTTGATGCTTGCCCCAAGGTTTCTGGCCGTTGCGCCTTGAGTTTTTGGCTGACTTCGTTAGACAAGCCAGGAACACCGGTGTAGTCCAGGCTATCAGGAAGATGTAAGTGGTCATAACGTAAAGTTTTGTCGATGTCGGTTTGCTGACGGACAATGTAACCGGCATATTTAGCCTGGATTTCGACCTGTTCGCCAACTTGTTCATGAATTTCTTCGCCACCTTCATAAAAGGTCAACAAACGCTTTACATCAACCTCTGGACGGCGCAACAATTCCGCTAAACTGGCTTCCTTTAACAAAGGTTTGCCCCAAAACTGTTCGGCAAGCTCCGCTTCTGGGCTTTCTGTACGAATCCATTTCTTTTTCAGGTCGTCTTGGAGATTGCTTATCGCTTCCCTTTTGGTTTCAAACGCTTGCCAACGGACATCATCAACCAGACCTAATTCGCGCCCTTTTTCAGTCAAACGCAAATCGGCATTGTCTTCTCGCAGCAACAGACGGTATTCCGCGCGGCTGGTGAACATGCGGTATGGTTCCTGCGTACCACGGGTAATCAGGTCGTCGATCATAACGCCCATGTAAGCTTCATTACGCTTCGGACACCAACTGTCTTGCCCAAGCACCAATCGTGCCGCATTGAGTCCTGCAATCAAACCTTGGGCGGCAGCTTCTTCATAACCGGTCGTACCGTTGATTTGGCCAGCAAAGAATAAGCCTTGCATGTGTTTGGTTTCCAATGACATTTTTAAATCACGGGGATCGAAAAAATCATATTCTATGGCATAACCAGGGCGCACGATTTCGGCATTTTCAAAACCTTCCATTGAGCGGACAAATTCGTATTGCACATCGAACGGCAAGCTGGTGGAAATGCCGTTCGGATAGATTTCATGCGTATCCAAACCTTCTGGCTCGACAAAAATCTGGTGCGTGTCGCGGTCGGCAAAGCGTACGATCTTGTCCTCAATCGACGGACAATAACGCGGCCCGATACCTTCAATCACACCAGAATACAAGGGCGAACGGTCTAAGCCAGCACGGATAATGTCATGCGTTTTTGGATTCGTACGAGTGATGTGGCAGGGGATTTGCTTAGGGTGTTGCTCGCGTTTGCCCAGAAACGAAAATACGGGTACGGGATTGTCGCCAAGTTGCTTTTCCAGTTTGCTGAAATTGATCGTACGGCCATCAATACGTGGCGGTGTACCGGTTTTTAGCCGGTCAATCCGAAACGGCAATTCGCGCAAACGATCCGCCAAGGCAATCGAAGCCGGATCGCCCGCACGACCGCCGCTGTAATTTTCCAAACCGATATGGATCTTGCCTCCCAGGAATGTGCCTGTGGTCAATACCACCGCCCTAGCCATAAAATCCAAACCCATTTGGGTTTTAACGCCGACGACCTTGTCCCCTTCGACGATTAAATCTGCCACGGTTTGTTGAAATAAAGACAGATTAGCTTGGTTTTCCAATACGCTTCTTATAGCCTGCCTGTATAAACCACGATCAGCCTGGGCGCGGGTTGCCCGTACCGCTGGGCCTTTGCTGGCATTCAAGGTGCGGAACTGGATGCCTGCCAAATCCGTGGCTTTTGCCATGATTCCGCCTAAGGCATCAATTTCCTTGACCAAATGGCCTTTGCCGATTCCGCCCACAGCAGGGTTGCAACTCATTTGCCCTAGCGTTTCAATATTTTGGGTAAGCAAAAGCGT
>JAYVGW010000044.1:0-4910 GCA_043771735.1 Methyloglobulus sp. | reverse complement strand
ATTGGCGCCTTACAAGGTTTGGCGCATGCCCACCAGAATGATGTCATCCACCGGGATTTAAAACCATCCAATATGGTAGTGAAAAATGACGATACCCTGGTACTGCTAGATTTTGGCATCTCCCGTATTTTACAAACAGAACGCCTGACAGCCGAGGGGCAAACGATTGGCACCCCGGAATACATGTCCCCGGAGCAACATCTAGGTAATGAAGGCGATGCCCGCTCTGATTTTTATGCGATTGGGACAATACTTTATGAGGTTTTAACGGGGCAAGTTCCCTTTACAGGAAAACAATATACGTTAACTAAAGCAATCGTTGAGCAAAAACCGGCCCCCTTACGTACCCTTGATTCAAACATCGCCAAACCCTTGGAAAAATTGGTGCTAAAGGCATTAGAAAAAAATCCGGAAAAGCGCTTTGCTAGCGCTCAGGAATTCATTCAGGCCTTGACGGATTGTCGCACCCAGATTGAAGCACACGACAAACCAATAGCAAAATCCTCTTTTCTCAAAAGCCGGTTTTTCTTCAATCAAGAAAATAGTCAGCCTAGCCTACCCGAAAACCCGGAAGCAAAGCCCGATCCAGGAGGAAATCCGACACGATTTAGTGGTGATGAACCTGAGCCTATAGTCAACTCACCCGATACAGCATCTAACCAAAAAGCCGCCAACACACGTCGGAGTTATCCCCTTGTTGTTTTGCTAAGTACACTCTTTGTTGCAGTAGGTGCTGGCTATTTCGCTCTATACAGCGGAACACAATCTGACCAAGGGAATAAAGCCGATAATGGCACGGAAAAAAATGAAAATCGATCGAGTCCAACAAGCCCCGGTGAAACAGTTGTGGTAACCGCACCACCCAAGCCCGCTATTCCAGCAGCACCGCCCAAACCTTCAAAAACCTGGCAAGAAATCATTAAGCAGCCACTAGATACCTTACCGCAACAGTTACCGGCAGAAGATTTGGTTACTTTAAAAAACGCAGCAACAGCAGGCAACGCCGATGTCCAGTTTTACCTTGCCACTATGTACACCGCGGGTAAAGGCGTGGCAAAAGACGACAATCTAGCGTTCAAATGGTATCAAGCAGCCGCAACCAAAGAACATGTAGAGGGTGAATACCATACTGGCCTAATGTTAACCCAAAGTATCGACACAGCCAAAGATGTTGACCAGGGCATCATTTTTCTCAGTAAAGCTGCCAGACAAAACCACTATGAAGCGCAAATATTGCTGGGGAAAATCTATTTGGAAGGCAAAATTACGCCGCAAAATAACGAAGAAGCACAACAGTGGGTAGAAGCAGCCGCCAAAGAAGGCAACCCCGAAAACCAATATGATTTGGGTCACCTTTACTTAGCAGGCAAAATAGAAGCGGAAGATCCAAAACAAGCCCGCTATTGGTTTGAACAAGCCGCCAACCAGGGGTTAGCCAAAGCTCAGTACAACGCTGGCTTTATGGCAGAAGCAGGTCTCGGTGGCGATAAAGACACCCAAAAAGCCGGGGATTGGTATGAACAAGCCGCCAAACAAGGCTACGCCAGGGCGCAATATAGCCTTGCCGTAATGCTCTGTAATCCCAAATGCAGTACGCTTAAAACACATAAAGCAGCGTTGCATTGGTTGCAAAAAGCGGCGGATCAAAACTTACCAAAAGCTTTACATGGCCTTGCCGATTACTACCGGACGGGCATCCCCGGCCTTGTCGGCAAAGATATTCAAAAAGCCCGTACACTGGAACAACAGGCAACTAAGGCCGAAGTTAAGTAGGGTGGGCAGGCTTTTTGCCCACCGAAATAAGCGATAAAAGGTGGGCAAAAAAGCGTTGCCCACCCATAGATTAACCATTATCCAAATAACCCGAATGACAAAACTCAAACAACCAAGGTTGCCAACGATGCCAAATTCAAACACATCACTAATTGTCTTACTGCCGCTGCTTTTGCTAACGGGCTGTACCGCAAACAAGCAAACGCCATCCGCTGTAAGTAGTGGCTTCACCCTTGAGAAATACCAGCAGCAGGGCTTAACGGCCTTAACAAAAAAACTGGTCGAACAGGGTAAAAACTACGAAAATGGTAGCAACGGCTATCCCAAGGATGTGGCTAAAGCCATTGACTTGTATGCCCAAGCAGCCAGACAGGGTGATGCCGAAGGCCAATTCGAACTTGCCGGAAATTACTATGCTGGTGTTGGTGTAACGAAAGATATCAGCAAGGCCATCCATTTGTACCAACAATCCGCAGATCAAGGTTATGCCTTCGCTCAAGCTAGTCTTGGATATTTTTATTTTAAAGGAGAAGGCGTTCCGCAAGATAATGACAAAGCTTTTAGCTTAGCCAGCGAAGCAGCGGCACAAGGTAATGCGCTCGGGGAAAACAATATGGCAGGCTTTTATATTGACGGCATTGGCACTGATAAAGACCTTGTCAAAAGCTTGGAGTGGCTGCAAAAAGCCGCCAAGCATGGTAATGATCTTGCCCAATACGCTCTGGGTAAGAATTATTCTGAAGGCTCTCTAGGTCTTCCTAAAGACCCGCAGCTCGCTTTTGCCTGGTTCCAAAAAGCTGCCCTGCAAGGCCATGCCGCAGCCCAGGGGCGGCTTGGACTGATGTACTACTTTGGTTCTCCTGTGCTCCAGGATCTCAATGAAGCACAGAAATGGTTGCAAAAAGCAGCCGACCGTGGTGATGATGTGGGTCAAGTTTTGTTGGGACGAATGATAATAAAAGGCGAAGGTTCAGTGGTTAAGGATCAATCGAAAGGTTTCATGCTAATTCAGGCAGCCGCAAAGCAAGGGAATCTCTATGCTTTACGATTAATGGGGGAGATATATCGAAAAGGTATCTATGTCTCAAAAGACCTAACCCAGGCAATTAGCTGGTATAAAGAAGCGGCTGAATATGGAGATGCCTACGCGCAAGGTCAATTAGCAGGCATATATTACGATGCCGAAGACTATAGCAAGGCCTTGGAGTGGGCGCAAAAAGCTCCCGCTCAAGACGATGCATGCGCTCAAACTGTTCTTGGGTTACTGTATTATTACGGTAAGGGCGTACCCCAAAGTGATGATAAAGCCGTTGAATGGTATCAAAAAGCCGCCCTTCAAGGCGATGCTGTTGCACAAACCAACCTCGGCGTAATGTATGTACGGGGAAAGGGAGGGTTACCTCGAAGCGATGCCAAGGGTGTGGAATGGTATCAAAAAGCCGCCGAACAAGGGCAAGCGATTGCTCAATCCAACCTTGCTGATATGTATTTTGCTGGCATAGGTGGTCTCAATCAAGACTACGACAAAGCTTTTGCCTTGTACACCGAAGCCGCAAAACAGGGTGATGAAGGCGCCAAAAAAGCCTTGGCTGAAAAGTTTAAACAAGACGACAAACCGAAAACTCAAGTAGCAAGTAGTGGAAAACGACCAAAGCCCACGCCAAAATCAGGGGTACATAGTCCCAAATTAGTCACCTTTTCTTCGGCTACCGCCAGCAAACCTCACAAAACCCTTTCCGCTACTCTTGAAATGCCGTCCATTACCTTGGAAAAGGCCGGACTCGCTGGCCCAGACGAATGAATGCAAGCAAAAACAGAACTGTGTCCGACGACCTCTAACAGACAGGGTAGACTTGTTCGTTACCTGTTTACCCCTTCAGGAAAATGCAGGTACACACCTTATCCCTTGATATTATTTATTGGGAATGCCCATTATTCTTCAGCCAACGCTTCTATTCGATACAAGCCCGCCCCCTCAATACCCAATACATCGGCTAACCAAGGTAAAGTCTGGTGCATTTCGGCGGCTAAAGTCCACGGCGGGTTGACTACAATCATACCGCTGGCGGTCATGCCGTGTTCGTGAGTATCGGTCTTTATGCCCAACTCGAATAACTGCACGTTTTTTACGCCACTGGTTTTTATGGCTTTTTCAAGTTGCTGATTGCGGGAGCGCTCAATTACGGGATACCAGAGTGCGTAAGTGCCGGTAGCAAAACGGTTGTGCATTTGTATCAAGGTCTCGGTAACCAGTGTGTAATCGCTTTTTATTTCATAAGAAGGGTCGATGAGTACCAGCCCACGATGTTCGTTAGGCGGTAATAAACCGATGGCGTTTTTTAAACCGTCCGCATGAAATACTTTGATACGCCGATCTCGGCTGACGGCAGTGCTTAATAACTGTATTTCCGTGGAATGCAGTTCATACAAAAACAAGCGATCCTGGTTACGTAAAAATTGTTTGATAATTAAAGGTGAGCCGGGATAGCGGAGTAATTGATCAGTGCTGTTAAATTTTTTGATGAGTGTGACATAACCGGCAATACTGTCAGGCAGATCATCCCGTTGCCATAACTTGGCAACGCCACTGTCAAATTCTCTGTTTTTTAAAGCGTAACCCTCATTCAGTATATAGTCTCCAGGGCCTGCGTGAGTATCGATGCAGCAGAAAGGCTTATCTTTCTTGCCCAGGTGCTCAAGAATTTTTATTAAAATGATGTGTTTTAACACATCGGCAAAATTGCCCGCGTGAAATGAGTGTCGATAACTGAGCATTAAGAAAGGAAGGGCAAGTTGGCTATTGATGTTTTCAGAACACTTTGTCGAATATAGTCATGCCGATTTCAAAAGCGATTAACCAGATAATAATCCATTCCAGTATCGATGAATGCCTGTGTTTTTGTTCATCCGCTAACATTTCAAATAACTCATGGATGGTTTCCAGCTTCTTTGACAATACCTCTGTGCGCGGGGCTATTTCCAGATATTTTGCAGTGATACTGTAAAAGGCTTCATATTCGGGGTATTCCCAGAAGAAATCAGGTGTATCCAGCAAGTCATAATTTAAAATAATGTCGCTCTTTGTTAAAAACAGTTGTCCGCGAATTTTCGCTATTTTATGACGACTTAACTTGATA
>JAYVGW010000043.1:0-13373 GCA_043771735.1 Methyloglobulus sp. | reverse complement strand
GCAGGCGTGCGAGTTTGACTATTCAGGCACTCAGGCGTGCAAGGCGTTGCGGGAGGAAGGTTATCGCGTCATCCTGGTGAATTCCAATCCCGCCACGATTATGACCGATCCCGATATGGCGGATGCTATTTATATCGAGCCTATCGATTGGCAAACAGTCGAAAAAATCATCGCCAAAGAACGCCCCGATGCTGTTTTGCCAACCATGGGTGGTCAAACGGCGTTGAACTGTGCGCTGGATCTTGATGCGCATGGCGTGCTGGCGAAATATAACGTTGAGATGATCGGCGCGACCAAAGAGGCGATTCATAAAGCCGAAGACCGTGCGTTGTTTAACCAGGCGATGCGGAAAATCGGTTTTGAAGTGGCAAAATCAAAAACCGCGCACTCGCTGGAAGAAGCACTGGCTGCACAGAAGGAAGTGGGTTATCCGACGGTTATTCGTCCGTCTTTTACGATGGGCGGCAGCGGCGGCGGTATTGCTTACAACAAAGAAGAATTTATCGAGATATGTGAACGCGGCTTGTATTTGTCGCCCACCAATGAAATATTGGTTGAAGAATCATTATTGGGCTGGAAAGAATATGAAATGGAAGTGGTGCGTGATTCCAAGGATAACTGCATCATTGTTTGCGCGATTGAAAACTTCGACCCGATGGGTGTGCATACGGGCGATTCCATTACCGTCGCACCCACACAGACATTGACCGACAAGGAATACCAAATCCTACGTAACGTCTCTATTGCAGTATTGCGCGAGATAGGCGTGGATACCGGCGGTTCCAATGTGCAGGTGGCGATCAATCCGGTAGACGGGCGCATGATAGTGATCGAAATGAATCCGAGGGTATCGCGTTCGTCTGCATTGGCATCCAAGGCGACGGGGTTCCCTATCGCTAAAGTGGCGGCAAAACTGGCGGTGGGCTATACCTTGGATGAGCTGAAAAACGAGATTACCGGCGGTGCTACACCGGCTTCTTTTGAGCCGTCTATTGATTATGTGGTGACAAAAATACCGCGCTTTACCTTTGAGAAATTCCCGCAAGCGGATGATCGCCTAACGACGCAAATGAAATCCGTCGGTGAAGTGATGGCAATAGGCCGTACTTTCCAAGAATCTCTACAAAAAGCGTTACGCGGCTTAGAGATTGGTATTAGCGGTCTGGATGAGATTATTGACTTACAAGCCGAAGATACCCACGACAAAATCCAGCGGGAACTACGTCATCCTGGGCCGGATCGATTGCGCTATGTGGCGGATGGTTTTCGCAGCGGCATGACTTTAGATGAAGTCCATAACTCCAGTAAAATTGATCCTTGGTTTCTGGCGCAAGTGCAGGATTTAGTGATTACCGAGCAATCCTTGGCTACAAAAACCTTATCGACCTTGAAAGAAGGTGAGTTATATGGGTTAAAACGCAAAGGGTTTTCCGATATACGCCTGGCAAAATTGCTGGATACGTCGGAATCTGAAGTCCGTAATGTGCGGCATAAGCAAAATATCCGTCCGGTTTATAAGCGCATTGATTCTTGTGCGGCGGAGTTTTCTTCCGACACAGCCTATCTGTATTCGACTTATGAAGAAGAATGCGAGGCGCGGGTTACTGATAAGGAAAAAATTATCATCCTGGGTGGCGGCCCTAACCGGATAGGGCAGGGCATAGAGTTCGATTATTGCTGTGTCCATGCGGCCTTGGCTTTGCGGGAAGATGGCTATGAAACCATCATGATTAACTGCAATCCCGAAACCGTGTCCACCGATTTTGATACCTCTGACCGTTTGTATTTTGAATCATTGACGCTGGAAGATGTCTTGGAAATTGTGCATCTTGAAAAACCTAAAGGTGTAATCGTCCAATACGGCGGTCAAACGCCTTTAAAATTGGCTCGTGCTTTGGAAGCGGCAGGTGTGCCTATTATCGGCACGTCGCCCGATTCGATAGATTTGGCGGAAGACCGTGAACGTTTCCAGAAACTGCTGGAGCGGCTGGGTTTGAAACAGCCACCTAATGCCACTGCACGTTCGGTTGAACAGGCGATTAATGCCGCTAAAGAACTGGGTTATCCCTTGGTAGTTCGCCCGTCGTATGTTCTCGGCGGTCGTGCAATGGAAATCGTCGTCAACGAAGAAGGCTTGCAGCGATACATGAAAGAAGCGGTGAGCGTGTCGAACGATTCACCCGTGTTGCTGGATCGCTTCCTTGATGATGCGGTCGAGATGGATGTTGATGCGATTTATGATGGCGAACGGGTGTTGATAGGCGGCCTGATGGAACATATCGAGCAAGCGGGTGTGCATTCCGGCGATTCGGCGTGTTCCTTGCCGCCTTATGAGCTGGCACAGGATCTGCAAGATCAGTTGCGTGAGCAAGTCGGTCGTATGGCGGAAGCCTTGGGTGTAAGGGGTTTGATGAATGTCCAGTTTGCCATCCAAGGTCAGGATATTTTTGTGCTGGAAGTCAATCCCAGGGCATCGCGGACAGCGCCGTTCGTGTCGAAAGCGACCGGCTACCCATTGGCAAAAATCGCTGCCCGTTGTATGGTGGGTAAGACTTTGGCGCAGCAAGGTATCACAGAAGAGCGGATTCCCAACTATTTTTCTGTCAAAGAAGCGGTATTTCCTTTCGTTAAATTCCCGGGTGTCGATCCTTTGTTAGGGCCGGAAATGAAATCGACTGGCGAAGTGATGGGCATAGGCAAAACCTTTGGTGAAGCGTTTGCCAAATCGCAACGCGCCTGCGGGGTGAATTTGAATGCCAGCGGTAAGGTTTTGATTAGTATAAGGGATAAAGACAAAGCCAAAGTGCCGGAGATTGCCGGAATGCTGGTCAGCAAGAATTACCAGATCGTGGCAACAGGCGGCACGGCACGATTCCTCCAGCAAGCGGGTATTCCCTGTGAGGTGGTTTATAAGGTCAACGAAGGCCGCCCGAATACCGTCGATATGATTAAAAATGACCAGATCCAATTAATCATCAACACCACCGAAGGTAAAAAAGCCATATCGGACTCGTTCACCATGCGACGGGAAGCCTTACAGCATCGGGTGACTTACTACACCACAATGGCTGGGGCAAAGGCGGCTTGCTATGCCTTGGGTGAACTGGATGCAGGTGATGTCAATTGTTTGCAGGATTTGCATAACAGCCTGACTTAAGGAGTCTCTGAACAAGTTGATTCCATTGATGGTTCGATAAGCTCACCACGAACGGAATGAACACCTTACCGTTCGTCCTGAGCTTGTCAAAGGACTTAATCAGAGTTTCCTTAATAAAGAAATTCCACAATTGGAGCAGTATTTGTAATGAATAAAGTACCCTTGACAGTCAAAGGCGCGGAAAAACTTCGGGTAGAATTGGAAGAATTAAAGTCTGTCGTCCGTCCGCGCATTATTAATGCGATTGCCACGGCAAGGGCGCACGGCGACTTGAAAGAAAATGCCGAATACCATGCCGCGAAAGAGCAGCAAAGTTTTGCTGAAGGGCGCATCAACGAAATAGAAAGTAAGCTTTCCAACGCGCAAATTATTGATGTGACTAAGGTGGATACCAATGGTAAGGTTGTGTTCGGGGCAACGGTCGAAATAGAAGATGTCGAGTCTGAAAAACGGGTTATCTATCAAATTGTTGGCGAGGATGAGGCCAGTATTAAAGAAGGACGTATTTCGATTGGTTCGCCCATTGCCAGGGCGTTAATCGGAAAACAGGTTGAGGATGTCGTTACCGTGAAGGCACCGGGCGGCAATGTGGATTATGAGATTATTTCGATAGAGTATGTTTGAGTTAGGTGCAGAGTGCAGGGTACAAGGTTCAAAACAGCATTTACTTCTTTGGGTTTAATCGGTAGATAACGGTTACTTGGCCGATACTTTGGATGAGTGTTGCGCCTGTTGAAGCGCACATTTTGTCGCTAATTTTAATTCGCTCATCCCGTTCGGCGCGGATTTTAACTTTAATGAGTTCATGGGTATTGAGGGCGATTTCTGTTTCTGCCAGCACGGCATCTGTCAAACCAGCTTGTCCAACAATAATCACCGGTTTTAAGCCGTGGGCTTGAGCTTTTAGTTTTTTCTTTTGTGCCGCTTCCATCATGTCATTCCAAATTCAAAGTGCCAATTTTACCTTAAAAGTAACGCATGAGCCGAAGTAAAAGCAGTAGCCGCTGGATGCAGGAACATTTCGATGACGAGTATGTCAAAATGGCTCAGGCGCAGGGCTATCGGTCACGGGCAGTTTTCAAGCTTAAGGAAATCCAGGAGAAGGATAAGTTCATCAAACCTGGCATGAATGTTGTTGATTTGGGTGCGGCACCGGGCGGGTGGTCGCAGTTTGCTCTTCCTCTATTAGGCAAAAAGAGCAAACTCATTGCCTTGGACATATTGCCTATGGAGCCTATTGATGGAGTTGTCTTCATTCAGGGTGATTTTCGTGAAACGGCTGTTTTGGATGAGTTGACGACTATTCTTGCTGCTGCTCCCGTCGATATTGTACTGTCTGATATGGCTCCCAATATGAGCGGCAGTAAAGAGATTGACCAGCCCAATGCCATGTATCTTGCTGAATTGGCGTTGGATACGGCAAAAAACGTGCTGGTAAAAGGCGGCGCTTTTTTGGTTAAAGTGTTTCAGGGTGAGGGCTTTGAGGCATTTCATCGGGATGTGCAACAACATTTTGAAAAAGTCGTCATCAGAAAACCCAAGGCCTCCAGGCCAAGGAGCAATGAAGTTTATATTTTGGCGAGAGGCTTTAAATAACCCCTAATCGACCCCATAATATTCGTAAACCTTAGTGGAAATATGTAAAGTGAGTAATGCAGGACAGTCAGGATGCCCGTATCCTGATATAATTAAAGCTGTTTTTAACCGAACCGTTCAGGTCTGGGGTGTATAAATTGAATGACATGATGAAAAATATAGTCCTGTGGGTTGTTATAGCCGTTGTTTTGATGTCCGTTTTTAACAATTTCGGGACACAGGGCGAGAAGGGTGATTCAACAGCGCTCTCCTATTCCCAGTTCATAGATGCAGTAAAAGCAGGTCAAGTCCAGCAAGTCACGATTGATGAGCATATCGTCAAAGGTAAAATGCAGGCCGGACAATTGTTTAAGACTTATGCGCCATCAGATGCGCACATGGTTGATGACCTGCTTGCGAATGGCGTCGATATCAAGGCCGTTCCGCCGGAACAGCCTTCTATGCTAATGCAGTTATTGGTCTCCTTCGGCCCCATGTTGCTGCTAATAGCCGTCTGGGTTTTCTTTATGCGGCAAATGCAGGGCGGCGGCGCAGGTGGCCGCGGTGCGATGAGCTTTGGCAAAAGTAAGGCGCGGATGCTGGGAGAAGACCAGATTAAAGTCACTTTTGCCGATGTCGCAGGTTGCGATGAAGCGAAAGAAGAAGTCGTCGAAATGGTCGATTTCCTTAGAGATCCGGCCAAATATCAGAAATTGGGAGGGAAAATCCCCCGTGGTGCGTTGATGATAGGCCCTCCAGGTACGGGTAAAACCCTGTTGGCCAGGGCGATTGCAGGGGAGGCAAAAGTCCCATTCTTTACCATTTCGGGTTCGGATTTTGTGGAAATGTTTGTGGGTGTCGGCGCTTCCCGTGTCAGAGATATGTTCGAGCAGGCAAAAAAACATGCGCCATGTATTATCTTTATTGATGAAATAGATGCCGTAGGCCGTCAACGTGGCGCTGGTTTGGGCGGCGGCAATGATGAGCGTGAGCAAACCTTGAACCAATTGCTGGTCGAGATGGATGGTTTTGACGGCAATGAAGGGATTATTGTGATTGCCGCAACTAACCGTCCGGATATATTGGACAAGGCATTATTGCGTCCGGGGCGATTTGATCGCCAGGTCACCGTTGGCTTGCCCGATGTCAAGGGCAGGGAGCAGATTCTCAATGTACACATGAAGAAAGTGCCCGCTGCGCCAGATGTTGAGGTTAAGTATATTGCCCAAGGTACGCCAGGATTTTCTGGCGCTGACTTGGCAAATTTGATTAACGAAGCGGCATTGTTCGCCGCTCGTTTTAACAAACGAATGGTCAATATGTCCGACCTCGAAAAAGCCAAAGATAAATTGATCATGGGAACTGAAAGGCATTCCATGGTGATGGATGAAAAAGAAAAAAAGATGACCGCCTATCACGAAGCAGGCCATGCGATAGTGGGTAAACTTGTCCCTGAACATGACCCTGTCTATAAGGTCAGCATTATGCCTCGGGGTCGTGCTTTGGGTGTGACGATGTTCCTGCCTGAACGCGACCAATACAGCGCGAGCAAGCAAAAATTGGACAGTATGATTTCGAGCTTATATGGTGGCCGTATCGCCGAAGAATTGATTTTCGGCTGGGAACAAGTCAGTACTGGTGCTTCAAATGATATCGAGCGTGCGACCGAATTAGCCAGAAACATGGTAACCAAGTGGGGCTTGTCGCAACGTCTGGGGCCATTAGCTTATAGCGAAGAAGAAGGCGAGGTGTTTCTTGGGCGTTCGGTAACGCAACACAAGACGGTTGCAGAAGAAACCTCCCATACCATTGATGAAGAAATTCGTTGCATCATCGACAGGAATTATGAGCGGGCGGCAAATATCCTGAAAGAAAATACCGATATTCTTCATGCCATGTCCGCGGCGTTGATGAAATATGAGACTATCGACAAATTTCAAATCGAAGACTTGATGCAGCGGAGACCGGTAAAAGCGCCAGCGGGATGGGAAGATTTACCGCCTCGCGGTGGCGCTGAAGTGGAAGTCGGCACTGAAAAAAAGGATGAAATTAAGCCCGAAAAACCCATTGGTGAAGCCGCTGAACAAAACTGAATAATAAGCGTTTAGGGATAATCAACAAGGAGAGGCTAAGGGTCTCTCCTTTTTTGTGTGTAATTACAGTAACTTGATAAAAACTGGAATAATATGGCAAAAAAATATTTCGGCACGGATGGTATTAGGGGAAAGGTTGGAGAACATCCTATAACAGCCGATTTTTTCTTAAAGCTGGGCTGGGCGGTTGGGCAGGTTTTTGCTAATGAGAGGCACGATTTTGTTCTAGTTGGTAAAGATACACGCATTTCCGGTTATATGTTTGAATCGGCCCTCGAAGCCGGATTAACCGCAGCGGGGGTAGATACGCATTTGCTGGGGCCTATGCCTACACCGGGGATTGCTTACCTGACGCGCACTTTAAGGGCGCAAGCAGGCATTGTCATCAGCGCTTCCCATAACCCTTATTACGACAACGGCGTTAAATTTTTCTCAGTCCATGGCGCTAAGTTGCCCGATGAAATAGAGCGAGAAATCGAGCGTTACATTGACACTCCGATGACGACCGTGCCATCTTCAAGGCTGGGTAAAGCCAAGCGCATTGTTGATGCGGCCGGACGATACGTTGAATTTTGCAAAGCCAGTGTGCCAACTCGCCTAGATTTTCATGGGCTGAAGATTGTAGTCGATTGCGCCCACGGTGCCACTTATCACGTCGCCCCGCATGTGTTCAGCGAGGTTGGCGCTGAAGTCATTGCCATTGGTGCAGAACCCAATGGCCTCAATATCAACGACAATTGTGGTGCAACCAAACCACAAAATTTGGCTGAAACCGTATTGGCACAAGGGGCCGACTTGGGTATTGCCTTGGATGGTGATGGTGACCGCTTGATTATGGTTGACCATAAGGGTGAAATCGTTGATGGGGATGAGCTGATCTATATTATTGCCAAGTCCAGGCTAAGGGCCAATGCGCTGACTGGGCCTGTTATTGGCACGCTTATGACCAACTTGGGCATGGAGATTGCCCTAAAACAACTGGGTGTAGACCTGCTTAGGGCAAAAGTGGGTGACCGGTATGTCATGGAACTGCTGGTTGAGAACAAAGGCATATTAGGCGGGGAAAACTCAGGCCATATTATTTGCCTGGATAGGACAACGACAGGTGATGGGGTTATTTCCGCCTTGCAGATCATGGCTGAAATGCAGGATACCGGAAAGAATTTGCATGAACTTAAATCTGGAATGACTAAATATCCCCAGGTTTTGCTGAATATCAAGACGGAATCAAAAATAGACCTTGATGGTGATGAAACCATTCAGAAAGCTGTAAAAGAAGTTGAAAAAAAGCTGGGTGACAATGGCCGTGTGTTGCTGAGGGCATCTGGTACCGAGCCGTTGATCCGGGTCATGGTCGAAGGCGAAAATGAAGACAAGGTGACTGAATATGCCAATCAAATAGCAGATCAAGTGTCCAAAGCAATGGATGCTTGAATTGTTAGCCATTAAACTATACCATAAACGGTTTGATTGTTTCGGGGGATAATGATGCGTCGGTCGCTAGTTTTAGGAAATTGGAAAATGAACGGTTCACGCAGCAGCGTAGAGTCTTTGGCGAAGGGCATCATAGCTGGCCTAGGTTCAGATATTGCCGATATTGCTGTTTGTGTCCCCTATGTTTTTCTGTCTGATATAGGCCAAATTGTCAAAAATACCCGATTGGGATTAGGTGCCCAGAATGTCGCAGACAAGCCATCAGGGGCTTATACCGGCGAGGTTTCTGCCGCCATGCTCAAAGAATTTGCCTGTAAATACGCGCTCGTAGGCCATTCTGAACGACGTACTTATTACGGCGATACCGACCAATCAGTTGCCGCCCGTTTTTGCCAAGCTCAAGAACAGGGCGTTATTCCCGTTTTATGTATCGGTGAAACCCTGGAGCAAAGAAAACTAGAACAAACTTTTGAGGTCATAACCACACAGCTTGACGCAGTGCTTGATACGGCGGGCATTGCTGCATTCAGTAATGCAGTGATTGCGTATGAACCGGTCTGGGCCATAGGTACGGGGCTCACCGCCACCGACGAGCAAGCGCAAGAAGCGCATCATTTCATCAGGCAGTACCTTTCCGCCAAAGATCAGGCGGTGGCTGAAAACATACAAATTTTATATGGCGGTAGCGCCAAACCGGACAATGCAAAAGGTTTGTTTGCCATGCCGGATATTGATGGCGGTTTAATTGGCGGGGCTTCTCTGGATGCAGAGTCCTTTTTGAAGATTTATCATTCTGTTAAGTAGTTCAATAACATATGTATCAGGTAATTATTGTAATTCACGTGCTTTTGGGCTTAAGCATCGTCGGTTTGATTTTAATGCAACAGGGCAAGGGCGCTGATGCCGGTGCAACTTTTGGCGGCGGCGGTTCAGGTTCCGTATTTGGTGCCCAAGGTGCAGCATCATTTCTGTCCCGCACGACAGCAATTTTAGCAGCCTTATTCTTTAGCACCAGCCTGGGGCTTGCCTGGATGAACGGAAACAAAGGTGCTGCCATTGATTTTATGGGGTCTGGGGCGGGTGTCCCTGCGTTAGAAAAAGAAGCCCCAGATCTGGGCTTGCCGAATGTGGAAGGCGCAAACATTAAACCAAGCTCCTCTGCTGAGGTGCCGGAAAGCAAGGCAGATGTGGCTTTACCGCCTGCCACTGAACAGCCAGTTATCGCCAATCCGGCTGCTGCACCCAGTCCAGTTATAGAGCAAACCGCTCCCAAGGCTGAGGATATTGTTGAGGAGCCGGTCACAGAGCTAAAATCGGATAAGCAAAGCAAAGCACCAACAAAAAAGAAATAATTGAGCAAGCTGAAAAAGCCGATGTGGTGAAATTGGTAGACACGCCATCTTGAGGGGGTGGTGACGCAAGTCGTGCCGGTTCAAATCCGGCCATCGGTACCAAATACAAGAAAAAATAAAAAACCAGCTTACATGCTGGTTTTTTATGTCCGAACATTATGTTCAACAAGTGATTAGTGAAGGTAATCTAAGATACTACAGCACGTTCAAGTTGAGTGTTTTTGCCTTGCCTCTGGTTGAGAAAGGGGAACTTTTGTGGTGTAATATAATCGATTTATTTCTTGGTAATTAAAGTGCCTAGCTAGGTCAAAGTAGCCTAGGAATGGTTTCGTTGCAACGCGTATGGAGCGCAGGCTTATCAAAATGCAATTTCTTATTAAAAAAGGTTTGAACATCCCTATAACGGGTGAGCCTCAACAAGTTATCGAGAGTGGTAACAAGGTTAAATCTGTTGCTATATTGGGAATGGATTACGTAGGGATGAAACCTACGATGCTGGTCAACGAAGGCGATGCGGTCAGATTAGGGCAAATCCTTTTTGAGGACAAGAAAAATCCTGGGGTAGTATTCACATCCCCTGGGGCTGGCGTTGTCAAAGGTATCCATCGTGGCGAGAAACGCGTTTTGCAGTCCGTTGTTATCGAGTTGAAGGGGTCGGAGCAGGAGTCCTTCGATAAATACAAGGATGCGGAGCTTTCAAAGCTGGATGCGGAAAAGATTAGGGCGAATCTTTTGAAATCCGGCCTATGGACAACTTTGCGTACAAGGCCTTACGGCAAAATACCGACGGTAGACAGCCAGCCAAAATCCATTTTTGTGACGGCAATCGATACCCGCCCGTTGGCCGCTGATCCTGCCGTTGTCATCAAAGAACGCAGTGCCGATTTTACCAATGGCTTGGCCGTAATCGCCAGGTTATGTGAAGGCAAAACTCATGTCTGCAAAGCAAGTGGCGCTGATATTGCCGTTGGGGATAATGCATCTGTTGTTGTGCATGAATTTGCCGGCCCGCATCCTGCCGGATTGCCTAGCACGCATATTCATTTTATTGATCCGGTCAATGTTGATAAGTTTGTTTGGTACGTTGACTATCAAGCCGTCATGGCAATCGGTGCTTTGTTTACAACTGGCAAGTTGAATGTTGAACGGGTCATTTCACTGGCAGGGCCTACGGTCAACAAACCTAGGCTGGTCCGTACGCGGGTTGGTGCCAATACCGATGATTTGGTTGCTGGTGAACTGGCTGAGGTAGAAAATCGGGTCATTTCAGGATCTGTATTGCATGGCCATCAAGCTAAGGATTGGGCTGCTTATCTAGGTTGCTACCATCTCCAGGTCTCCGCTTTGCAGGAAGGCCGCGCACGCGAGCTTTTTGGCTGGATCGTGCCAGGTAAGAATAAATATTCCGCACTGGACGTTTATATCACTGGCCGCCAGGATCGTAAAGCAGGCCGCAAATATCCGTTAACAACGGATAAGAATGGCAGCGACAGGGCTATTGTCCCAGTTGGCGTTTATGAGGCGGTCATGCCCATGGATATTTTGCCGACACCACTGCTCAAATCTATGATAGTCGGCGATACCGATCAGGCACAGTTGTTGGGATGCCTAGAGTTGGACGAGGAAGATGTATCCTTGTTTACCTTCGTCGATCCTGGCAAGCATGATTTTGGCCCGGTATTAAGGGCGAATTTAACTAAAATTGAGAAGGAAGGGTAATGTCGGCTAGAGATTTTTTGGACAGGCTTGAGCCGCATTTTACAAAAGGCGGAAAACTCGAAAAATATTTCGGGTTATACGAGATGGTGGACACCTTTATCTACACGCCAGCAGATGTAACGCGCGGAACTACCCATGTACGTGATGGTATTGACTTAAAAAGGACGATGACTTTTGTGGTCATAGCGACTTTTTTCTGTGTCTTGATGGCGATGTACAACACGGGTTATCAAGCCAACCATGCCATGGAAGCCATGGGCATGAAAGAGATGCCGAACTGGCGTGGCATGTTCATGTCACTGCTCGGTTACAGTGCCGCGAATCCTTTTTCTAATTTGGTGCACGGCGCGTTGTATTTTTTCCCGATTTACATCGTCACCCTGGCGGTAGGCGGTGTTTGGGAAGTATTGTTTGCGACAGTACGCGGACATGAGGTCAACGAAGGCTTCCTGGTCTCGTCCATGCTGTATACCTTGATTATGCCGCCCGATATGCCTTTGTGGCAGGTGGCCTTAGGTATTTCATTCGGTATCGTCATCGGCAAGGAAGTGTTTGGCGGGACTGGCAAAAACTTCCTTAACCCCGCTTTAACCGGACGGGCATTTTTGTATTTTGCTTATCCTGCGTCCATCACTGGCGATTCTGTTTGGGTCGCTGTCGATGGCTATACGGCTGCCACACCCTTGGCATTGGCCGCAAACGGCGGACTTGAAGCGGTGTATGCGGCAAATTATAATTGGGTACAGACATTCCTTGGCTTTGAGCCAGGCTGCCTGGGCGAAACTTCAACACTTGCCTGCTTGATAGGTGCGGCATTCTTGCTGTATACCCGCATTGCCTCTTACCGCATCATGGGCGGTGTTTTCCTTGGGATGGTGGCGACATCGCTGTTATTTAACGTGATCGGCAGCGATACCGATCCCATGTTTACGATACCCTGGTATTGGCATTTGACGATGGGCGGCTTCGCGTTTGGTATGGTTTACATGGCGACCGATCCCGTCAGCGCGGCGATGACCAATACTGGGCGTTGGGTTTATGGTGCATTGGTCGGGATTATGACGGTGCTTATCCGAGTGGTCAATCCAGCGTTCCCAGAAGGGATTATGCTGGCGATTCTCTTTTCCAATATGTTCGCGCCCACCATTGACTACTTTGTCATTCAAGCCAATATCAGAAGAAGGATGAAACGTCATGCTTAACGTCATCAAGAAAAGCGAGCATTACGTAAAATTCTGTGCTGCGCTGGACAATTGCAAACATTACCAAAAATTCCTGGTTTATAAGGAAAAAGTCCTGGCTATGGGCAATGATAGCTTGGAAAAAACCATAGCGATTGCGGTAGCCCTTTGCTTGGTGTGTGCGGTGCTGGTGTCCTTTGGCGCGGTTGCCTTGAAGCCATTACAGGTGTACAACAAAAACCTGGACATGAAGAAAAATATTCTTGAAGTCGCGGGTTTGATGAAAGAAGACACGAACATCGACGCAGCCTTCGCGGAACAAATTGAACCTAAAATAGTCAATCTGGAGACGGGCGAATATGATGAATCCGTTAATGCCGATGAGTACGACCAGCGTAAAGCGGCTAAAGATCCCGACCAAAGTGTTGCTATCCCTAAGGACAAAGATATTGCCCACATCAGGATAAAAGCCAAGTTAGCCAAGGTTTTCCTGGTTAAAGAGGGCGGCACTATCAAGTCGATTATTATGCCGGTTAGCGGTTATGGTTTGTGGTCAACGCTGTATGGGTTCTTGTCTGTAGACGCTGACGGACAAACGGTACAAAGCATCAATTTCTATGACCAGAAGGAAACTCCAGGTTTGGGTGGCGAGGTTGTCAACCCCAAGTGGCGCGCACTTTGGAAAGGCAAAAAGGTGTATGCTGAAACCGACCAACCTTCCCAAGTCAAGGGTTCAATTGAGGACGCAGATGTAGGTGAGCCAGCCCTTGCCTTGATTAAAGGGGTTGTGGACAACGAAAGGCCGGGGTCGCAATACCAAGTGGATGGTTTGGCTGGTGCAACATTGACCAGCACCGGTGTC
>JAYVGW010000042.1:0-4958 GCA_043771735.1 Methyloglobulus sp. | reverse complement strand
GTCGGAATGCTTTGCATTTTCACGCCGCAAAAAACGCTCCGTGAAAACGCCCAGCGCTATCGCTTCTGGGGACTACTCGGCTTCCCGCCTCGCAGCGATGGAAATCGGCCAATCCTTTATGGTACAGACGGCGGTGATTCGCTGGCTGAAGCCCAAATTACGCTGTTAAGTGCGCCATTACTTTATCTTAACAAGGATAATGGTGTCACTCTTATCGGTGGTAAAGGCAACGACAACATAACTGGAGGAAATCATGGAGATAGGCTTCTTGGGGGCTTAGATAACGACATACTTTCAGGCGGCAAAGGCAACGACACCCTTGAAGGTGGTGCTGGTAATGACATCTACATTTACAATTCGGGTGACGGCTTTGACGCCAAGGCAGACCTTCGGGCCGCCTGACGAAAGGGACAAAATAACATCGGTATAAGCCAATGAAACGCTATGAAACCAAGCAACGAACTGTGGAGATATTTCAATAGGCAATTCGGTCTAACTTATCCCATCAACTGAACGTGGAGTAAGTACCATGAATACCGATACTACAATTGAAAACTATCCCATTGCCCAACTTGGAATTCAAAGGAAACCTGCCAAACTATCCTGGAACAAAGGCAAGCTGATGGGGCAAAAACCGTCCTTGAAACTGAAAGAAGTCTGGGAAATCCGAATCCGGTTACAACTGGCTAAGCGGATACGCGAGCTTGCCCTTTTTAACCTGGACATAGACAGTAAACTGCGAAGCTGCGACTTGGTAAAACTCAAAGTCCGTGATGTCGTCCATGGCGAACATGTATCGAAACGCGCAATGGTCATGCAGCAAAAGACCAACCAGCCAGTACAATTTGAAATCACTGAACAAACTCGTACCTCCATTTCGGACTGGATAAAGAGAGCCAAGCTGAGGAGCGAGGATTTTCTGTTTCCCAGCCGGATTCATGTTTCACCCCATCTTAGCACGCGGCAATATGGAAGGATTGTTGAACAATGGGTCGCCAGCATTGGGCTTGACCCTGCCGACTACGGCACGCATTCCATGCGTCGCACCAAGGCCACGTTAATTTACAGGAGGACTAAGAACCTTCGGGCAATTCAACTTTTGTTAGACCATACCACGCTGGAAAGCACAGTTCGCTACCTGGGAATTGAGGTCGATGATGCCTTGGAAATGGCGGAACAAACTGAAGTGTAATTTATCTGGTTTTGTAAGTAACCGAATATTTTCGATTTTTTGCGGAGCGTTAAATTTTTCGAGTGGAATTGCTTAATAGGGATGAAAGCGCACTTAGGCAAGGGGCTTCTACGGCGCAATACACCCTCGCCTCGTGCCGCACAGCCCTATTTTTTAGCAATCACATTCCATGCCGCAAGCCATACTTGTGCTTGATAGGCATCGGCGTTTTTGTTGAGCGCACCGGCCAAGACCATGCGCAGGGTGTTATTGATAATGCCAAAAAAATAGGCATGGGCAAGCCAAGGATCAATATTGCGAATCTCTCCCGCTTTGATGCCTGACTGGATGATTTTTTGGATCTTTACATAAGCGGGAGATTCCAGCATCGGCTTTTCGCCGGGCAAGAACTCATCTAACTTTAATATAAGCAGGAAACGCATGACATCTGGCGCATCATCAGTCAGCTTGAACAGCAAATCGACAATGCCGCGTAATTGTTCCGAGGATTTCTGGTTTTTGCGCCGAATATCATCGATCGAGATGTTCAGGCTGTCGAGAATATTGGCATACAACTGGGCTGCTATCGCTTGTTTGTTTTTGAAGTGCTGATAAACAACGTTAGTATTTTTTACACCGGCAGCTTCGGCAATTTCCGTGAGCGACGTGTTAAAAAAGCCTTTTTCAGCAAACAGTTTCAATGCTGCAAGCAATATTTGATCCTGAGTTTCGCCCTTTTCTTGCGTTTCGCCATTTTCCTGAGCTTTCTGTTGTTCTTGGGCCTCAGTTTGTTCTTGGGTTGCGGCTTGTTCTTGAACCTCGGTTTTATCCTGAGTTTCAGCTTGCGCTTCTATTTCTATTGTTTCTTGTTCCATGTTTTTATTCACAGCTTGTCATTGCGCTGTTTGTATTATTGAAAAATCCATACGGATCGATTCAATCCTTGGGACACTAACCTTACTTAGCCGCCATAGATTTCAGGGCGGCACTCAAATATTGCACCATCGACCACAAGGTTAATGCGGCGGCGATATATAACAATACATAACCGATTGTATTGATGGGAACACCAAGCAAATCTTCACGGTAAAGCAATAGGCCGATTGCCAGCATTTGCGCGGTGGTTTTCCATTTCCCTAAATCTGACACTTTAACTTTTGCGCGTTGGCCGATTTCAGCCATCCATTCCCTAAGCGATGCTATGGTAATTTCCCTTCCGATGATAATGGCGGCGGGTACTGCCAAATAAGGGTTGGCTTGCTGCTGCACAAGCAACACAAGCACAAAGGCGACCATTACTTTATCAGCGACGGGATCAAGAAACGCACCGAAAGGGGTTTCCAGTTGCATTTTTCTGGCCAAATATCCATCCAGCCAATCGCTGACACCCGCGATGAAAAAAATAAACGTGCACGCAACATTGGAATAAACCCAAGGCAAATAAAACACGACCGCCAGCAAAGGAATTAACGCTAACCTTAATAAAGTAAGACAAGTCGGTATGTTATATTCAATGGTCATCTGCGTGATGGAAGTTGTCGTAAATTCGTTGCGCCAGTTGTTTGCTTATGCCATCTACACTGCAAAGAGCGTCTACCCCAGCTTGCTCTATGCCTTGCAGCCCACCAAATTGCTTTAATAACAGTTGCCTGCGCTTAGCTCCCAGCCCTGCAATGCCTTCCAACACTGACTGTTTGGCGACCTTTCCACGCCGCTGCCTGTGTCCAGTTATGGCAAACCGATGCGCCTCATCACGTATATGTTGAATGAGCAGCAAACCGCTTGCGCCAGGGGTGACATCGACTGGTTGTTCTTGCTCAACCAAGATCAATTTCTCCATGCCCGGCTTCCTGTCAGGCCCCTTAGAAACGCCGACTATCATAACATCATTTATCTCCAGTTCGGCTAGTGCCTTTTGCGCCTCGCGCACTTGGCCTTTGCCACCGTCGATGAAAAGAATGTCCGGCGCTTCATGCTCGCCCTGCTTCAGGCGCTTATAACGCCTGGAAACCGCTTGGTAGATCGCAGCATAGTCATCTCCACCCGTTATGCCTTCAATATTGAAGCGACGGTATGCCGATTTGACTGGCCCATCCCGATCAAATACGACACAAGACGCGACGGTTTGGTCGCCTTGGGTATGGCTAATATCAAAACATTCCAGACGTTTAGGTGTTTCTTTGCACCCCAATTCTTCCTGAAGGCTAAGAAACCGGCCATAAAGCCCTTGTTTATCGGCTAACTTGCTCAATAATGAATTTTCCGCATTCATCAATGCCATTTGTAGCCATTTGGACCGCTCAGACCGCACATTGCAGGAAATCGCAACGGAATGCTTGGCTAGTCCGCCCAATACGTCTGTCAACAGCGCGGTTTCTTCCAATTCATGGCTGACAATCAGCTCATGAGGGACGGGTTTATCGAGGTAATACTGGGGAATAAATGCTTGAATGACTGCGCTGGTTTCGTTTTCCTCCGTCATTTTCGGAAAAAAGACCTTATTGCCCAGGTGTTGCCCGTTACGTATAAAAAACACTTGGATACAGGCGACATTCGCCTTGGTGACGCAAGCAATAATATCGACATCGCCGCGCTCGCCGTGGACGAAATTTTTCTCCAACACGGCGCGTAGTTTTCCGATTTTATCCCGATACCCTGCCGCCTCTTCGTAATTAAGAGCTGCGGCGGCCTGTTCCATTTTTGCAATCAGCTCTTCGATCAGCAAACTGCCCTTGCCTTCCAGAAACATGACGGTGCTGGCGACATCCTGGGCATAATCGGGTTTGTCGATATAACCCACGCACGGCGCGGTACAGCGTTCTATCTGGTATTGTAAGCAAGGCCGGGTACGGTTGTTGTAAACGGTATCATCGCATTGCCTGACCGGAAATATTTTTTGCAGCAGCTTTAGGCTTTCTTTCACCGCACCTGCGCTGGGATACGGGCCAAAATATTGCCCGCTTTTATTCTTTGCGCCACGGTGAAAGGTGATTTGGGGGAAATCTTGATTGCTGGAAAGGTAGATATAAGGAAACGATTTGTCGTCCCGCAGACAAATATTGTACCGGGGCTTGTGCCGTTTGATGAGCTGGCATTCCAGCAGCAACGCCTCGCCTTCCGTATGTGTTGCCGTGACCTCGATACCCGCAATCTTGGCAACCATCGTTTGCTGCTTGGGCGATGCCGATTGCTTGTTGAAATAGCTGGAAACGCGGTTTTTGAGGTTTTTTGCCTTGCCAATGTAAAGAATCTCGCCGCGTTCATCGAGCATTTTGTAAATGCCTGGCCGCTTGGTGAGGGTTTTCAAAAACCCTTTGCTATCAAATGAATGTTCTTGGAAGGTCAATGGGATAAAACTCGATAAAAAGAATTTTTAGGAAAAATAATTGGTAAGGTGTTTAGTCCCACAATAAACTGGTGTGGATTTTGACAAAACAAACTTGGTGTTTCATGGTAAGCATTTTCTATAAACTGCCAAAGAGTTTTAAGCTTCAAAGACCTTAACGGTCTACCACATCATTTTTATTAGAGCTCCTATTCTAATAAAACTCGGTTTTAATATCGCTGTTAAACAGACAATGGGATTATTAGGGGCTCTCTGAATATAATCTAACTGCCAGAAAAGACAGTGGTCTTCGATAATCCTTCGGGAGCAGGCTAGTATTAAATTTTTAAAATCAATTGCTTATAAAACCCTCCTCGGCTTCCTTCCAGAAGGAGAAGGTGTTTGTTAGGCATCCCTTTTATCAATCAACACCACCAAGATAATCAACCTTAACCTTTGCCA
>JAYVGW010000041.1:0-42769 GCA_043771735.1 Methyloglobulus sp. | reverse complement strand
GCGGCTGGTTGGGTCATATAGCTTCCAGTATATTGATATTCCTCCATTTTATTGAACTCCATTGAGGGCATACGTTAATGGTTTGTTACAAATAAAATTTCGCTTCATTCATTTGTTGGTTTAACAACTGCAAGAATTCCTTGCCACTTTTAGTTAAGTCATCTGCAAATTCAATCCTGTTTTCGCCTTTTACCAAACGCCAGCGGGACAGCAGTTTTTTTAATTGGATTTGTTCGTTAACGGTAAAGTGATATTGGTTTAGTAGTTGGTTGAATTCAATCAATTCTCGTGGCTGTAATAGAACGGCCAGCTTGGTTAATTCTTTCAAAATGGCTGTAATTGTCGGAAGCTGTTCGCTTATAAGTGCCGAGACTTGTTTGGATTGGATGTCCTGGGCAGGAAATAATTCGTTGTCCGACACAATTTTCAGGCACTGGATCAACTCACCCGAAGAAAAGCGTGCCGCTGTCTCATAAAAGGCCGAGGCTTCCATATCGCAAAGGTGTAATGGATGGTAGGTAAGCTGCGGTTTTGCGGCTGTTTGCAAGCTATGGGTAGGGCAGGGCGGTGTAAAAACCAAAGGCGGATAATAACGTCGGCCACTATCGGCATCAGTAATTTTGTCGATCAAAAACACGCTGCCAATGGGATGTTCCTTATGCCCGGCAATACCTATGTTTAGTAAAATCGGGTTTGGGGCAGATGAGAACAAGGCTAGTGTATAGGCGATTCCGGCTGCCATGGCAGTTTTGCCGACTCCGGTGACGGTCAGGCAAATGTTATTGTTACCATATACGGTAACGCATTGAATAGTTATGTCTTTTTTCAGTTGAAAATAGTCAATTATTGGCTTTGCTTCACAGGCTAAGGCAGTGTAGATGAAGATTTTTTGCTTACCAAAGGCATTCATTGGAAGGCTGGAATTGGAAATGAAGCTCGCCATAAGGGAATCTCTAATAATACCCTCTCCCATTGGGAGAGGGTTAGGGTGAGGGATATAACTGATTGATTTTAATCCCCTCATCCCAACCTTCTCCCGAAGGGAGAAGGAGATTTTTGAATTATTAGAGATTCCCATAATATGGAAAACCCTTAGCCCAAAAGGCAATTTAATTCAGGTTGGCGGGATGGCTCATGTAGAGACGCAAAATCTTGCGTCTCTTTGAATGCAATCCATGCCAAGATGTCGTAACTTGTAGCTGACTGCCGAGGGCAAAAATCTATCTTGGCCCCTAAGGAATCCGCAAAACTTGCCCAATATTAATCTTATCAGGATTGCTCAATTTATCCTTGTTGGCATCGAAAATCTTAGGCCAGTCATTGGCATTGCCGTAATACTGCTTGGCGATTTTTGATAAAGTGTCGCCAGATACCACGGTATAGGTTCTAGCTTGCGCTCCTGATGCGGGTGCGGAGCTAGGTGCTGCTTCTGGTGCAACGTTGCCAGCGGATTCGTCGGTTTCGACTGCCTCGTCTGCTTCATCTTTGTTCCCAAACTTTGAAGCGACAGCTTTTGCCGCCAGGGTCGCCCCAGCAACGCCAAGGCCGCCTAATATGATTTTAGAAAGCGTGCCTAATTTGTGTTCCTCTGGCACTTCGCCGTCTGGTGTCATTTTATCGACGACGCTCGGCAATACTTGTGAAAGCACTTCCGCGCCTTTGTCCGCAGGAATGCCGGCTTCTTTGGCAAGTTCGGCCACTTTATCTGCCCCCAGCGCTTCTTCCAGTTGCTGTGGGCTAACCGGTTTGTTTTCACCCGTGCCAACCCATGAGGCGGCGACATCGCCCAGGCCCGATTGTTTAAATTTATCGACCAGGCCGGATATGCCACCCGCATTGCTGGTTAACATGCCGACCACACCTTTGACCAAATTCTGTGTCTGACTTTCTGCATTGCCGCCCAAGGCGCTTTGCAGGGCGGTTTGTACTAAACTATCAAAAAGACCCATGGTTTTTTCCCTATTCAGTTAGTTAACAAAAATCGCGAGGCGGGATTATGCCCGTCAGCCCGATTGTAACAGGCAGGTTTACCCAGTTCAAACACTAAAAATCCGCCAAACCTTCAATAAATTCAATGAAAAAACCATTTGATGGCAGCTTTACCGCCTGTTGGCCGAGCTTAAGTTGGACAACTTTAGCCAATAATTATGCGATAATATCCCGCTTATTTCTTAGACCGTTCACTGCCAGGAGCAATAAATGACAGCATTGGTTGGCGTTATCATGGGTTCGTCGTCAGATTGGGAGACCATGCGCTTTGCGGCGGAAACCTTGGAAAGACTGGGTATTCCGCATGAAATCGAGATCGTCTCCGCACACCGCACCCCGGATAAATTATTCGTGTATGCCGAAGCTGCCGAATCTAAAGGTCTGGAAGTCATCATTGCAGGGGCAGGCGGCGCCGCGCATTTGCCGGGTATGACGGCGGCAAAAACGCTAATCCCGGTATTGGGTGTGCCGATACAATCAAAAGCGTTAAACGGCATGGACTCCTTGCTTTCCATTGCCCAGATGCCTGCCGGAATTCCGGTAGGTACGCTTGCAATCGGCAGGGCAGGTGCGGTCAATGCGGCATTACTGGCGGCTGCAATCATCGGCAACAAACATGAAAAATACCGTGCTGCCTTGCAGCAATACCGCCAAGAACAAACCAGTTCTGTGTTAGAAAACGCTGATCCAAGAGTGGCGGCTTTATGAAAATTGGCATATTAGGCGCAGGGCAACTTGCGCGGATGATTGCATTGGCGGGGTTTCCGTTGGGTTTGGAATTTATTTTTCTCGATCCTGCTATTGATTCCTGTGCCAACAGATTGGGCGAGCATCTGCATGGCGACTATAGCGATCCGGTATTGCTCGCAGAATTGGCCGAACGCGCCGATGTGGTGACGTATGAATTTGAGAATGTGCCAGCGCAAGTAGCCAACTTTTTGGCAGACCATACGAAAGTTTACCCGCCTGCCAAAGCCTTGGAAGTGGCTCAGGACCGTTGGGTGGAGAAAAATTTTTTTCAGGGGCTCGGCATACCGACGGCAAAATTTGCCGTGGTCGATTGCTTTGATGATTTGGAAAAAGCCATGACAACGCTGGGTTATCCAGCAATATTAAAGACCCGCACCCAAGGCTATGACGGCAAGGGGCAGTCCGTACTCAAATCAGCAGCAGACTTACAACCGGCATGGGATTTGGTGCAAGGTCTTCCAGCTATCGTCGAGGCGTTCGTGCCGTTTATCCGCGAAGTGTCAATCATTGCAGCCCGTAGCGTGTCGGGTGCGGTCGTCTTTTACCCCTTGTCTGAAAACCTGCACAAAGGCGGCATCTTGCGGATTGCCGAAAGCCGCGCCAATGATCCCATGCAAGTACAGGCTGAGGATTACATAGCACGTTTGCTCAACGCGTTGGATTATGTGGGCGTACTGGCATTGGAACTGTTTGAGGTCGAAGGCCAATTAATTGCCAACGAATTCGCCCCGCGTGTGCATAATTCCGGTCACTGGACGATAGAAGGCGCGGAAACCAGCCAGTTTGAAAACCACCTGCGGGCGATATTGGATTTGCCCTTGGGTTCGACGGCGGCAGTAGGTAAGGCGGCAATGGTGAATTTTATTGGCGGTTTGCCCGAAACTAAAGATGTATTGGCGATTGATAACGCGCATCTGCATCTTTATGGAAAAAGCCCGCGTAAGGGACGGAAGGTGGCGCATGTGACGGTGCGGGCAGAGCAAGCTGGGCAATTTGAGCAGTCGCTCAGGCAATTAGCACAGCTTGCCGAACAATTTGATAATTCATAATTGGCTTTTAATACTGAGACGATGATAGTGGACAATTATCAAAATCCTAAGCCTGGAAAAACATATATAAGTCCGTCACTTCCATCTTTTGGAGACAAAGAAAGAAAAGTACGTATTGCTTCAAAAATTCTTCCATCTGTTGACGGCTATGAATATGTAAAGGAGCGCGATGAGGTTTTCCTTAGAAGGAAGCCCGATGCCGCAACTTACATTACAGCCAAGTTTTTGGAAGATACGCGTCAAGTTTTCGTTCTTACAGTGCAAAAGTTCATAACGGAATCTGGAATGCCTTATGGAACAGGTTTTTCTTTTGTTGACGAAGAAATTGGCAAATTCTGTGAATTTTTAGCCAATATCCAATCGGTTAATTTTAAGAGTAACGGCGCTATTAATATTTCGGACGAAGAGTTACGGAAAATTGCACTTACGACGCACCAGGCTAAACATTTATTCGAAGATAACCAAGCACTATTTGCCGAGGTTTTGAGGTCAGAAGTAACAACTGAAGATTTAGTTGCAGTAGGCTACCGAAAAAAGCAAATTGAGGTTTTTGAAAGCCTGCTAAATGACCAAAGTTATTTCGAAAAGTTAAAAGATAGAAAGAAATGTACTAACGAAGGATTATGGCAAAGATATTTTGAGAAGAATCATTGGATCTTTGGTTATGGTCTTGGTTATATATTTCTATCAGCTCTTGACGATAAAAAGCTAGAACAGGTTGTGCAAGGATATAGCATTAGCTCCAACGGCAAGCGCGTAGATGCATTAATGAAGACAAAAGGGATTATTTCTAATCTTTGTTTTGTCGAAATAAAAACGCATTCAACAGAGTTACTTGATTCAAAGCCTTATAGGTCAGGTTGCTGGGCGCCTTCAAAGGAGTTGGCCGGAGCAATTTCGCAAGTTCAAGGTACGGTTGCATCAGCCATTGACAGCTTATCTAGTAAAATTAACCTAGACGATAAGTATGGCAATCCAACTGGGGAAGAAGTATTTAATTACCAACCAAAGTCATATCTTGTAATAGGTAGTATGGCTGAGTTTACAACAGAAAATGGGGTCAACAAGGATAAGTTAAGATCATTTGAGTTGCTGAGGAAGAATACAGTAAACCCCGAAATAATAACCTTTGATGAACTTTATGAACGTGCAAAATTTATCGTACATCACAACCAAAGCTAACAAACAATATCAGAGTCGTGTAGGGTGCGTTTTACGCACCATTTACCGTTGAAAGGTGCGTACAACGCACCCTACGAAATAGAAATTTATTAATGAAACAACAACGCAAAGCCATCGCCCTTATCTCCGGCGGCCTTGATTCCATGCTGGCGGCGAAGACCGTGATGGAGCAGGGCATCCATGTCGAAGGCATCAATTTTTTCACCGGATTTTGCGTGGAAGGCCATACCCACGCCATTCGTTCTAAAGATAAAGCCAAACCCAAACCCAAACGCAACAATTCCCTGTGGGTTGCCGAGCAGTTAGGCATCAAGCTGCATATCGTCGATGTCATTGAAGAATACAAAAACGTGCTAATCAACCCCAAGCACGGCTATGGCGCAAACATGAACCCGTGCCTGGATTGCAAAATCTTTATGGTCAATAAAGCCAAGCAATGGCTCATAGAAAATAATTTCGATTTCATCATTACCGGCGAAGTCATCGGACAAAGGCCGATGTCGCAACGTAAGTGGACTATGCCGATTATTGCCGAGCAATCGGGCGCTGATGATTTATTGCTAAGGCCATTGTGCGCTAAAAATCTATCGCCGACATTGCCCGAACGCGAAGGCTGGGTAGACAGGGAAAAGTTGCACGACATTATCGGACGCTCACGCAAGCCACAGATCTCTATGGCGGAAAAGTTTGGCATTGACGATTACGCCCAGCCTGCTGGCGGCTGCTGTTTCCTCACCGATAAAAGTTATTCGGCAAAACTGGTCGATCTTTGGAAAGCGCGGGACAGCAAGGATTATGAGCTGGATGATGTCATGCTATTGAAAGTAGGCCGTCATATTCGTCCCAAACCGCATTTCAAACTGATTATTGCCCGCGAGCAAAGCGAAGGCCGCTTTATGGAAGGCTATCAACGTGATTTCATCAGTATGGTAAGCAGCAGCCATATGGGGCCGTTTGTGTTACTCGACGGCTCGCCTTCTGCAGAAGATTTGTATCTGGCAGCCAGTATTACCGCACGTTATGGCCAAGGCCGGGATGCCGAGCAGGTTGCCATAACCATCAAGCAACAAGATGGCTCTGAACATACAATTCAAGTTAAACCATTGGTAGGCGAAAAACTGCCGGAGGAATGGGTGATATGAACCGCGAAGTGCTAAATGCGCGGCGTTTACTATGCCCTTTGCCCGTGATCCGCACCCAGGATAAGGTCAAACAACTACAATCCGGCGACCAACTGGAAGTCATCTGCACCGACCCCGGCGTGATGCAGGATATTCCGGTGTGGTGTCGTATTAATGGGCATAAGGTGCTGGAAAGCAGTTCAGGTGAGCATGAGTATGTTATTGTTTTGGAGGTGGGAGGTTAGTCAATGACCTCAGGCTAAGCAGTTTAGTCCCTTCTCCCTTGAGGGAGAAGGCTAGGATGAGGGGAAATTGAAAAGCCTTTTCCCCTCACCCCAACCCTTTCCTGCAAGGAGAGGGAGCAAAACGTACACTTACATTTTTCCAACGAGAAAACACTACATGCCAGTCGGACAAAACATCTTTCCCAACATGCCGGAAATCCCAGGCATTAAACTAGGCACGACCAATGCGGGCATCAAACAAACCGCCAGGGATGATTTGTTGCTGATCGCTTTGGCAGAAGGCGCTACTTGCGCCGCCGTGTTCACCCGCAACGCCTTTTGCGCTGCGCCCGTGCATGTCGCCAAAGCTAATCTGGAAAATAATCCAAGATGGTTGCTGATAAATTCCGGCAATGCGAATGCGGGGACGGGCAAGCAGGGCATGGCGGATGCGCTCACATCCTGCGCCGAAGTTGCCAAGGTGGTCGGGGGTCAGGCCAATCAGGTGTTGCCGTTTTCTACCGGCGTAATCGGCCAACCATTGCCTGTTGCTAAGATTACCGCCGCTTTGCCCAAAGCTTTTGACCAGCTAAGTGCTGGCGACTGGAACAAAGCCGCCCGCGCCATCATGACCACCGACACCTTTCCCAAAGGCGTAACTAAAACGATAACACTGGACGGTCATGCTATTACCATCAATGGCATAGCCAAAGGCGCGGGGATGATCCAGCCGGACATGGCGACGATGCTGGCGTTTATCGCCACCGATGCCAACATCGCCCAGCCATTATTGCAAAGTTGTTTAGCGGTGGCTGTTGAGCAATCCTTCAACCGGATTACCGTCGATGGCGATACCTCCACCAACGATGCCTGTGTGTTAATGGCAAGCGGTTGTTCATCCGCGCCGGAAATTACTGCTAATAGTCCGCATTATCCTGTTTTTGCCGATGCCATCATGGTGGTTTGTAAGCGATTGGCGGAATTAATAATACGGGACGGCGAAGGCGCGACCAAGTTAATGCGGATAGTCGTCGAACAAGCGCTTACAGATGGAGAAGCCGTTCGCGTCGGTAAAACTATCGCCCATTCACCCTTAGTCAAAACCGCTTTTTTTGCCAGCGATCCTAATTGGGGACGGATACTGGCAGCGGTAGGCCGTGCCGGGGTCGAAAATATGGTGCTGGAAGACGTGCAACTCTTTCTGGATGATGTCTGCATCGTCAAAAATGGCGGCTGTGCCGAGGATTACACAGAAGCCGCCGGACAGAGGGTAATGAAGCAAGAAGAAATTACCATCACCGTCAAACTGGGACGGGGGCAAGCGGTTCAAGAAGTGCTAACCTGCGATTTCTCTTACGATTATGTGAAGATTAATGCGGAGTATAGGACTTAAAATGTGGACGTGCGGAACGAAGTGAAACGCATCAATCGCGAATGATGCGCCTTGTTCCTCGGCACATCCTATGAGCTACCTGTTGACGTTTAAGGCGGTATCTACGGAATGCAACTTACCGATTGTTAATAAAATGAAATCTAACTTACAACCCGCCAGCCAAGATTCAATTCAACGTGCCGCCAAATTATTGCGCCAAGGCAAGCTGGTCGCCATTCCCACCGAAACCGTCTACGGCTTAGGCGCGGATGCCAAAAACCCAGAAGCTGTAAAGCGGATTTTTTCCGCCAAAGGTCGTCCAGCCGATCATCCTTTGATTGTCCATATCCCCGATAAGACTGCGCTTGAAGATTGGGCAATTGAAATCCCTGAAAGCGCGTGGAAACTGGCGGAACGCTTTTGGCCTGGGCCGTTGACCATCGTGTTAAAAAAACATCCTGACGTGCCGATGGAAGTCACGGGCGGACAAAATACGGTTGCCTTACGAGTCCCTAATCATCCGGTAGCTTTAAGCGTATTACAGGCATTTGGCGGCGGCATTGCCGCGCCGTCTGCTAACCGTTATTGCCGTATTAGCCCTACCCAAGCCAGCCATGTTGCAGAAGAACTCGGCGATAAGGTCGATATGATCTTGGACGGCGGTGCTTGCGAAGTCGGGTTGGAATCAACGATTGTTGATTTAAGTGGGGCGCAACCCAGATTGTTACGTCCAGGGCAAATCAGTAAGAGTGAAATTGAAGAGTTGCTGCAAATGAAGCTGGAATTACCTGAAAATAACGAACAAATTCGCGCACCAGGAATGATGGAGGTTCATTATGCACCGATTACAGAGACTTTGTTATGCAGTCCAAGACAAGTTGAGATAGTTCTGAGGGGCGATGCGTTTCAGCATCAGCATAAGACGGGCATTTTGACTTATGCCAGGGCAATCGATTTGGATTTGTTCGAGCAAGTTATTGTAATGCCTGCTTACGTAAATAATTACGGCCAGTTGCTTTATAGTAAGCTACGCGATCTCGATCATGCCGGTTTGGATTTAATCTTAGTGGAACAACCGCCGCAAACTGAGGAGTGGCAGGGGGTTAATGATCGTCTTACGAAAGCAACTAAGCCTTTGGCGACACCGGAATCAGAAGCATCACTTTTTGATACAATATGTTTTTTTGATGTTATTTTTAATATTCTATTCGGAATAATACGATAATTTAATATTATCAATATGATATTGATTATTAGAGCGCTTAAATAACAGAAAAAAGGACAATAAGTTGTACAAAAAAATACTCATCCGCATCGCCACCCGCAAAAGCCCGCTCGCCTTATGGCAAGCCGAACACGTAGCGAGATTACTGGAAACAACTTTCCCTGGTATAAAAACCGAACTGGTCAAAATGTCCACCCAAGGCGACAAAATCCTGGATGCGCCGCTGGCCAAAATCGGCGGCAAGGGCTTGTTTGTCAAAGAACTTGAGGTCGGCATGTTGGAAGGGACGGCAGATATTGCCGTACACTCCATGAAGGATGTCCCCGTCGAATTCCCAGAAGGTCTGCACTTAGGGGCGATATTAAGTAGGGAAGACCCCACCGATGCCTTTGTTTCTAACCATTATGCTTCATTGACGGATTTGCCGCCCAACGCCAGGATAGGCACGTCCAGTTTGCGTAGGCAATGCCAAATCAAGGCGTTATACCCCCATGCTGAAATTTTGACGCTACGGGGAAACGTCAATACGCGATTGGCTAAACTGGATGCGGGTGAATACGATGCCATTATTTTGGCCTCCGCTGGGTTGAAGCGGCTGGGGTTAGCGGAACGGATAGCCCAATGTCTTGATACAAAGGTTAGCTTACCAGCAATAGGGCAGGGCGCTATCGGTATAGAGTGCCGGAGCGATGATATGGAATTGAACGGCATGTTAAGCAAGCTGCATGACCACGAAACCGGCATCTGCGTTGCCGCAGAAAGGGCAATGAATGCACGCTTAAGCGGTGGCTGCCAAGTGCCAATCGCGGGTTTTGCCGAAATCCAGGATAACATGCTATTCATGCGCGGCTTGGTCGGCAGTCCTGATGGGTCCGTGATTTATCGCAGCGAAAGCAGCGGCAAACTGGAACATGCTGAAATTATCGGTAAAACTATCGCCGAAGATTTGTTGTCACAAGGCGCGGATAAAGTCTTGCAGGCACTGCATCTGTGAACAATGCCTTAAAAGGGTCGCATGTGTTGGTCACGCGCCCGGCGCATCAGGCAGAAAATCTATGCCGACTCATCGAGCAACAAGGCGGTATTGCAATCCGCTTTCCAACGTTAGAAATTGTTGGCATGGATACCCCGCTGGATAATCCGCCCGATAATCCAGCCATCGCAACCAATCCCTTATCCAAATTGTCCAATTGCTGTTGGTTGATATTTATAAGCGCCAATGCAGTAAATTTTGCGCTGAAAGCGAATGGTGGCAAAATAGCCGACTTTAAGGCAACGCGCATAGCGGCAATTGGTCAGGCAACCGCCAGGGAATTGCAACTATCCGGTTTGCAGGTCGATTTGATACCCAATGCGGGTTTTGACAGCGAAGCATTGCTAGCCATGCCCGATATGCAGCAGGTCGATGGCCAGGATATTTTAATCATTCGTGGACAAGGCGGACGTGAGGAGCTGGCGAACGTCCTTCGTAGTAGGGGTGTAAACGTCAGCTATTGGGAGGTCTATCAGCGGATAATGCCTTCTATTGATACTACCGAAGTGGTTGATTTGATTGAACAGTGCAAGCTGGATGCAATTATTGTCACTAGCTGCGAGGCTTTGCAGAATTTGCTTACCATGCTGGGTTCAAATTATAAAAACAAACTGACAATGATTCCACTGGTGGTCATTAGCGATAGAATGAGGCGATTGGCTGTCGAGATAGGATTTACGCAAATAGCTGTGGCTGAAAGTCCTTCAGGCCAGGCAATTCTTGACACGGTATGTGCGTTAATAAACAGTGCGGTAAAAAACGGGGAATAGAGTGGCAGAATTGAGTAAACAACCAGAACAAGAACCCGTCATTGGTCCAAATGATGGCAAACCGAGGCCAGCGCCTCGGTCAAGTAGCGGACTTTTGTTTGTTATCATCATTTTATCCCTTGTTCTAGGGCTTGCCGGCGCAGGGTTTTATTTTTTTACCCAACTGCGCGATAAACAAGAGGGCTTGGGCGGCGAAGTCAAAAGCGAATTGACCCGCCAAATCAACGATTATCAAAAACAGCTGACCGCCATACAATCTCAAGTGGCAGCCCTTCAATCCGAAATTGCCGGAAAAGAGGGCCACTTTAACAAGACTCTTGCCGATTTTTCCGACCTGCATAGCCAAAAAATGGAAGCCACGCGGAAGGAATTAAGTGATAAGGTCCTCCAAGTGCAGCGGCAACTGGGTAAAACCAGGGGGGACTGGCTAATTGCCGATGCGGAGTATTTACTTAGCGTCGCCAACGAAAGGCTGCATTTAGTCGGTGATGTCAATACCTCACGCGAAGCCCTTGAGTCGGCTGACCAGCGCTTGCGGGAAAGCGGCGATACCGGCACTATCAAAATACGTGAACAGATAGCTAACGAAATCTCCTTGCTTCAAGGGGTTAAAGTGCCGGATGTGGTCGGTCTATACGGTTCTATACAGAGCTTGGAAAGCGATGTTGCCAAACTAACTTTACTGCTGCCTTATTCCGGCAAACCACTAACGGAACCAGGAAAGGCCGCTGATCCCAGTGCAGTTACCGAGGATTCAAATGACTTGCTCAATAGAGCAATCCAGGGGTTGGAAGGCATAGTCACCATCAAACGCTCTGATAAACCGGTTAAGGAAATCCTTACCCAGGAACAGGCTGACTTCATCCGCGAACAACTTAAAGTCAGGTTGGAAGTCGTGAAAATAGCCCTGGTCCAGCAAAATGATGGCTTGTACCAAACCAGCTTGTCGGACATAAAAACCTCGATTGACGAACATTTTACTAAAAATGAGGATGCCATCCGGTTCACCAGTCAGTTGTCGAAATTACAGTCCATTAAGCTACGCAGCCAGTACCCTGATATCAGCTTGTCGTTAAAAATGCTCCGTGACGTGACTAAGCTGAGAATCGAAACGGATAAAGGCATGCAAACAACTGATGAAGGGACACCCCCGAGCCAAGAAGGTAACACCAAAATTCCATCTGATACTGCCGCACCGGACATAAAACCAACTGAATCAACTACCCCTGTTGATAAAAACCCGCCAACCCAGGCTGTCCAGCCTAAGCGGAAAAAGTGAGCAAATAATGAAAAACTGGCTTTTTTTGTTTGGCTCACTGCTCATTACCTTAGCGACGGTGTTTCTTGTCAGTAAATGGCTGGGGACGTTTGAAAACCCCGGTTATGTCCTGATCGGAATTGGTACTTGGCAAATGGAAACGTCGCTTATCGCTTTTTTGGTGGGCCTGATCGTCACTTTTTATGTGCTCTACTTGTTTTTCAGGGTTTTGGGATGGCTGTTTAGGCTGCCATGGCAAGTAAAAAATCGCAGCCGGAGCATCAAATTTAACCGTTCGCAAGAAGCGTTAATCGCTGGCTTGGTAGGGTCGGCTGAAGGCAATTGGGAGCAGGCCGAAAAAGTCCTGATTAAACACGCATCGCATAGCGGCGCGCCTTTAATCCATTATCTGACCGCCGCTAAGGCTGCACAATCGCGTGGCGCTTACGACAAACGGGATGAATATCTCAAGAAAGCGGCCGCCCAAGCCCCGGATTCTGGCGTGGCAATCGGGCTGACCCAAGCAGAATTGCATTTTTCGGCAAATCAGTTTGAACAAGCCTTGGAAACACTGACCAAACTGCATTCAATCGACGCTACCCATGCCAGTGTCCTCAAGCTTTTGCACCAAACCTACCAGCATTTAGGTGACTGGCAAGGCCTGCGTAAATTGCTGCCCACCTTAAACAAAAATAAGGTGCTGATGGAGACGGAAATAAAAAAGCTTGAAATTGACGCTTTTGGCGGCTTGTTGAAGCAAACCATTAAAAAGGGCAGCATTGATGAAATGAGGTTGTTGTGGACTGAAATCCCTGTGCATATAAAAAAGAACCCTGATGTCGCCGCCGTTTATTTCGCTGCCATGATAAACGCTGGCTTAGGGGCTGAGATAGAAAATGAACTGGTCGATACCTTGACCATCAATTGGGATGAAACGCTACTGCTCTTATTCGGTAGCCTACATTCGAAAGATGCTTTCAAACAGTTAGAAATTGCCGAGACTTGGCTTCCTCACCATAAGGGTGACGGTGTGCTGCTGACTATTCTCGGCAAGTTAAGTTTTATCTGCCAGGATTACGCGAAAGCCGAAAATTACCTCACGAAAAGCATTGCCGTTGACCCCAACGTACAGGCGTACCGCTTATTGGGTGACTTATTCACTGCCCAAGGCGAGGAACATAAGTCTAACAAGTGTTACAAGCAAGGGCTGGAGCTTGCATCCAGTGGTGTTGTCAGGCAAATTGATGCAGCAGTTTTAAATTCTTGATTTTTATTTGTGGTTCTTGATTTGGATCAAACTGCCTTTGATCCAAATGCGCTATATTCACCCTACAGGAGCGTTAGCAAATAGGGATATTCTACATAATGAGCGTTTTTTGACCCTTTCGGGTAGATGGCGCTTTTAGGGTGAGTGGTCGATAACAATGCGTTTTTTGAACCTGAAACTCGCAACCTGTTTGTGATGCTTGCCGAATAGCAAATATAGTCGAGGAAAATGAATGAATTTTAAAAATATCTTGGTGGTCTTGTTGTTGTCTTTGTGTTCATCGGGCGTGGTCTATGCGGCCGGTTCGCCTATCAATGAAGACTACACTGCCCTAATAGCACTTGGCGAAAAGATGTTGGCGGCCGGTAAAGCCTCTGACGCAGCCGCTTTTACGGCTGCCGCTACTGAAGCGTCTGACGTGGCAAAAGACCAAGGTAACAAGGGGAATTCTCCCCGCTTGCAACGGATCAGCCAAAAAATCAAACTGGCCAAGAAGGCGGTAAAGGCAGGAGATTTTCTTTTAGCTAATACGCTAACTGAAGAAGCTATGGTGGAAATGAAAAAAACCAACGCCCCACCCCAATGGGGAGGCACTACTCCCGGTGGTGAATAGACGATAGGCGCTTTTGGTTGAATCGAGTGGCCGGAAGCCACTTAACCATACATTTATTGTTACGAAGTAAAAAACCCAGACTAAGTGCTGGGTTTTTTTTATAATAATACCAATCCCAAAAAGTTGTTATATGTATCCCCATCCTAGCCTTCTCCCTTTGGAGAAGGTAACAATGAGAACTTATTGGGATTGGTATAACTGCCCTACTTCTCCTTTTTTTGAATACCGGTCATTGGCCTTCCCTGGCAGGTGGTTGCTTTCCTTCCGTATAATCTTCCTCCAATTCGTCCCGGGTTTTCTAGCCCCCTATTGGCTTAAATATCGTCTTACGCAAGTAGAACACATCAGCAATAGCAAGGGCTGCCGCCTTTAAGGCAACGCTTACCGACATTTATTGTTTTAATGTATACAACAGGTTATCTTTGTGGAGTATGCCCGCCACTTGTACTTGCCCATTTTTAGTCAAAATTTCTAATAGTTTTGATTTAAATCAAACTGGCTTATGCTTTCTTGTGATAGCTAAATAATGGACTATTAGTTGAAAAAAGGTTAATCTATGTTCGCCTAAGATTTTGGTATTGCCTTAGGGACACAAAGCTTTTTTGTTTTGATAATGATGATGCAGGAATGTTTTTGATTAACCTTGAACCATTCATCTGCTTTTTTTGTATTTGCTATTCGGCAAATAGGTACATGAGGAAAATTAATGAATTTTAGACACATATTGGCAGCTATGATGCTGTCTCTGGTTTCACTGGGTGTGGCACAAGCGGCAGGCTCCCCTCTCCATGAAGATTACACGGCTCTTATAGGTATTTCGGATAAGATGTTAGAAGCGGCAAAAGCCAATGATGCGGCGGCTTTTGCCACTGCTGCGTCTGAGGCATCTGATGTTGCAAAAGATCAGGGTAACAAAGGTAATTCTCCACGCCTGCAGCGTATCAGCACTAAAATAAAACAAGCGAAGAAGGCTGCAAAAGCTGGGGATTTTATGTTAGCGACATCGTTGGTTGATGAAGCTAAAGTGGAAATGAAAAAACCCGACGTAGCACCCACATTCGGCGGCACTACAGCAGGCGGTGGACGCGAAACAATATTTGGTACTGAGTAGCCATTGTGAGTCACCATTCTAAGGTGGCTCTACTGTAGGCGACTGACTTTAGTGCTTAAAAAAAGCTGTGTATGTAACACGTATACGTCAGGCCTTTTTTAAAAAAGTAAAAACCCGGCCCAAGTGCTGGGTTTTTTATTATTTAGGGTTTGTAACCCCTAAAAACTCACTTGCTCCGCATTCCCTCCCATAGATACGCCGCTACTCAACCCTGCTTTGCACCCGACAGTAACTATCGGCATGACCTGGCATGTTGAGTTTTAGAAACATTATTGCAGCTTATTCCCAACGGCCTGAATTACAGGGATTGGTAGGTACTGATGGGCCACCTGTTTGACAATTGACCGAAATCAGTTAATGTGTATAGCGTACACACAAAACCACTATAACAACACGATGAGGCATAATAATGAAACAAGCGAATTGCTTATGGGTTTTTGCTCTAATGATTTTTACCAGCACCTGCTGGGCTTACGGCGGCGGAAGCAGCAGCTCAAAAGCCTGTGACAAGCCCAAATTCACCAATTTTGTTCCGGCAGAAAATGCCCAAGTTGCAGCGGGTTCAGAGTTTTCTTTCACCGCATCTAAAAATACCTATCCAACGACCATTAAAGTCACCGTAAAAGGCCAAGCTGCCGATACAAAAGTCGATAAAAAAAGTGACGGCACCTTTGCGGTCAACGGCAAGCTGCCTGCATCGGCAAAAGGCGGTTTTGCCAGGATTGCAATCGCCGCCGACGCACAAAGCAATTGTAAGGGAGCAGGCGGTTGGTTGGTAAAAGTTGCTGAATAATTTTCAAAAGCTTTTGTAAAACCCGGATTTGGACAATTAGTGCAAATTTTGGCGCAATACGCTAGACGGCTATTGCGCCTTATCCGATACTCTGAAGTATTTAAGCCGCGCCTCCTCTAAAGCAAGAAAGCGGCTATTTGACACCAGCGCCAGATAAAGCGCCAACATGATAACCGCAAACCATCGTAGGTTCATGGTGAGCAGTAGGCCGACATGAAATAAAACGCCTATCACGATACTTGCCTTACGGGTATGCACATTGATTAGCAAGAACGGGAATAACAGTTCCCACCACCTTATAAATGCGGCAAGTCCCGCCAATAACCCCGACATTAGCGGTTTGTCGATAACCGCCCAGCCATCCCAACGCGAATACTGCGGATGGGTCATCACGTATTGCATAATCGTGCCATCCAGCCATTCTGGGCTGTGGAATTTAACCCAACCGGAGACGAAATAGATCAATGCTATCTGAAATTGCATCAAACGTAGTGACCAAACGGCAACGTGTTGAGGTGTTTTGTGGAAATAGGCATCAACTGACCAGCAGTTTCCGCACGGCGACAACATTAAATAAAAGCACATGAGTTTAAGCACGGCATCGTCGCCATCTAACAGCAGCGGGTTACGATTCCACAAGGAAACCCACACCAGCCAAGTGATACAAGCTGCCATACGGCTCTGCCAGCCTATCATTAACAAGAAAGCCGATATTATCCTAAGATAACGATTGCATAAGCTAATGTTGTGGCATGATTGCCGGTCTGTAAGAAAAAAAGCGACCAACTACCGCCGTTTTGTATCGCGATTTGCCGAACATCACCCAACCAACCTGCGCCGCTAAACTGCGTTTCCACATAAGGCAACAACTGGGTTAAATAAGCCAGTGACAACCCACCCAACGCAATCCGCAGTGCCGCATATTGCCTTGCATCTATCGGCTTAAACCAAAAATTGTCCCACGCCGTTTGCATGGTCATGGCATGGAAAGCAAGACCTTATCCATGCGGTAACCGGCTTTGGGCAAGTCTTTCAATTCTGGATGTAATTCAAACTGATGTAGCACTAACTGGGCGGAGCGGTTGCCGGCATGTTTTACACGATGATGGCTTTGATGATATTGGGTAAACTGTTTTAACAGCAGGGGTTCACCCAGCATAACCAGATTTTCGGTCAGGCGGTACAAACGGCTGCGATTACTGCCAAAGCGATTGAATAATAGGCTGTTTTCGTCCAGGTTGCTGAACAAAGGCTTGCCTTTACAACTTATTTTTTCCTGCTCAGGATAAGCAATGATGGCATTGCACACAGACAAGTATTGATGAAATCTGGGGCTGTGCGGCGCAAAAAAATCCCAGTATTGCTGGCTTCCCGTCACATCAATATAGCCATTCAACAGTGCGATAACATGTGGGTAATCTTCCAGCATCAACCCGTTTAGCAACTTAGTTTCGACCGTGGTTTTCCCACTGCTTGCCAGTATCATTGACCCAAAGCTGTGCGGCAACGTCCACCAGAAAATGGCGGACATATGCAACAAGCAGAAAATCGGGACTAGGTATTTTTTCAAAAATTACAAAAATGTAGTGAAGGCAGGAAATCCAGTTTCCAATGAAAATCTTCGATAAGTCCTTCAAATATTAGGGCTAACGGCTTGTGTCGATTCCGTTCGTGGTAAGTCGTGAGTTTGTCGAACGGTCGAACCATGAGCGCAACCAATAAGCCCAAGGCTTTCTTAAAATTTAACATTAATGTTCGTCAACCAAACATGGTTGAACAAATCTTGTTTGCCATAGTTATTCACATATTGCAGTTGATAGCCCGTATCCACGTTAATATGCGGCGTTATTTTATAGCCAACACCCACGTAAGACCGGTTTTGGTTAATGCCTTGTTGCACAGAACCCTCGCGTGGGCTGTAATTCAAGTCATTGAAATAGATAAACAACTCGTCGAACGCAATCAGGTAGGCTTTCGTGTCTGGGATGGAGTACTGGAACCGGAAGCGTTGGCGTAAACGGTACGCCACGTCGGCATCGGCGAAGAACCGTTGCTCCACCCGGAAACGGTATTGGAAATTCAAGTCGGGCGTAAGGTCGTGTACCCATTGCAACTGCTCTACGATGTCGTTGGTGGCATTATCGAATTCATCCTCATGGCCTTTGGTGTATTCACCTTGCCAAGTGTATCCCAGCCATAATGACAGCTCTTTGGTTAGCTTGTAACCGACTAAGGGTCTGACGATTATCTGGCTGAAATCGCCATTGTCGTTTTTGGTTCTAGGGGCTAATTCTAGGAAAGCTAGATAATCGCTGCCGCCAAAGTCTGTTTGGTAAGTATTGCTGATCCACGTGCCCCAGTCATCACTGGCGCGAATGCCAGACGAAAACAACAGGAAAAAGGATAACGCCAGGATTTTTTTCATTATTATTCCAAATCGACTTTATAGAAAACAGGATTTTATCAAACTTAAAGCTCTCGAGTTGGTTTTGGACATAGTATCTGCACTTTCGGGTTACATGGCACGGGTTGTGTTTCCTGGATTGGCGGATAAACTGGTTTTTTAAGCACCTAAATAATTAAGGAGTTGTCATGTCCTATCAGTTAATTTCTACACTTACGTTGGTTTTAATGTTAACTATGTCTGCGCGCTTAAATGCCGAGCAATGTCCCGAGTATTTAAACCAAAACATCCAGAAATTGAATTCCGCAAAAACCCTCAATATTTGCGAAGCGTATGCAGGGAAACCGTTGCTGATCGTCAACACAGCCAGTCACTGCGGTTTCACGCCGCAATTTAGCGGCCTTGAAAAGTTATACAAGCAATATAAAGACAAGGGGCTGGTGGTGCTGGGTTTTGCCAGCAATGATTTCAACCAAGAAGCTAAGGATGAGCAGGAAATATCCAAAGTTTGCTTTATTAATTATGGTGTTACATTTGATATGTTTGCGCCCATCAAAGTGACAGGGGAATCGGCACATCCCCTATTTAAAGCCTTGGCCACACAAACAAAAGAACCCGGGTGGAATTTCAACAAATATTTGGTGAATGCCGAAGGTAAGGTGGTGCAATATTTCGACAGTCAGGTAACGCCTAATTCCCCTGCTATGAAGCAGGCCATTGAGCAACTATTAAGCCATTAGCTGCAATTTAAAAATTCACAGCGAGTGATTCCGACATCTGCAATGGGTGTTATTTTAATTTGCAGTTATTGCCCTGTGAACATTCGATATTTCGACTTTGACAAAAACAGGTTACACTCGTGGCCCACGAAGTGGGCAATAATGCCATCAATATACGATGGCAGGGTATTCCTGGGCTACTTTGACAATTACCGAGAGGTTAGCTCAGGTTTCACTTCATGATTTGATGTAGCGACCTTAACCGGCTGGTTTTTTGATGATTAAATTTTCTTTACTGTTTATTCTTGCCGCAATCGCTAATTTCTTGCTGGCAATCGTTCTATATCAGTTAACGATAACGGGCTTTGCTGAGTGCTTGTCACAACTAGGCTCAATAACCTTGTTATGCGGGTTCTTCCTGTTATTGGCGAAGGGTTCATGGGCAATATTCAGATTAATCCTTGCATCCTGCTACGGTTATTTTTCCGCCAGACAACGTATCGAAAGAAAATTGTTGTTTTATGCCAGCCAAACCAACCACCTCAATCGGCTTTTTTACTTTAAAAAAGTGCGGTTGTTGTATGTCACCCAACAAAGAAGAAAACAGCTTTTAAAAAAGGATGATAAAAGATCCGCAACATTATGAAAGCATTGAAATATCAGATTCATAACCTTGTTGGCCTTATCCATTCGATCAAGGATAAAGACCTCGACTGGCGAGCTGAAAATCAAGGCCGGCAAATAAAGCTCTCCCAAGCACTTATCCTTGCTGACAAAAAATTAGCGGCAGAATTAGCCAAAAAAAGCGTGCAGTTGGCGCATGAAATTGATTTGTTGAAAACGCGGCAGCAGTCGGAACTTGCCATGTTAAAAACACGCTGTAAAGAAGATATAAAAGACTACCGACAATACCTTGAATCATTACAGCAGCTTAAGCTCGCAATACAAGCCAGTTATTCCCACTTACCCGAAGCGGTCGCACATACCATCCACCATCATGCAAAAACATTGCTGAACAGCATGTGGGAGGCAGAAGATTTTGAACAAAAAATTAAATATGAAGCACAACTGATCCAATTAATGATGACAGTGCATGAAGAAACCCGCCTTCACCGAGCGGGTGCCTTGGGCGAAAAGCTGCCAGAAAACACCTTAAATTTAATTAATCAAGATAATATCCAGTCCCCGTGAGATGCGTTGACCTAAAAGCGCTTTTTAATCAAAGCGTAAGGAAAGGCATTAGCTAGGTAAGGGTGGTGCTGCCGTGAAAGTTCCGTGTCCCTGCTTGATTGTAGCTGTCCACACTTTTTGCTTCCTTCCTGCCGCTTACTGGCGAAGTAATAACGACCCAATATAAACATAATCTAATTTATAAAGTAAATGCTATAACCCCATCAATATACTAGATTAAATTAGTCAATTTACTAGTGATAGTAACTCAACATTCCCTCGAGAAATAACGTTTATTCAAGTCAGAAAAGGAGCAAAGCCTTTAACTCTAACAGATCTAATGTGTTGATTTTAATTATAAATTTATGCCATGCTATTAAGCTGCCCTTAATAGTTACTTGTTAACCTCAATTCTCTGGTGGCAGCCAAATAGGTTTTTGTAGTCGCCAGATTATAAGAAGATTTTTTAGAGTCAATTCATATTAATCCTATAGAGCCGATCATTTTGAAGTATTAACTGCTTCGAAGACATTCTGCTGTCAATAGAGCAGTGGATTTAGATTAATTGACTTTAATTTTGTAAAAGTCTCGTCAATTATTAGTAAAAATGTGAGCTACATCACAAAAAATTACTGTTTTATTTGCGCGTAACGGTTAATGTGAATTCCATCACAAAAATCTTCTGTTTTGTTTACTACTTTTGGTTCTAGTAGAACATCAATATTAGAAAAATGGGTTAATTCTTAAGGATTGCTTAATATTTTATTGATGTTTTCTAGGCAGCTTAAAAATAGGCTGATTTTAACCTTTAAGTAATTGTATAAATAATAATTCAGGAGTTAATAAAAGTGTTTAATTTTATCAAATCATCCGACCATAAATTTTCTAGTGTAAACAAGCTTGTTGCTATAAAAACCATAATAGCAGTTTTGTCAGTTAGCCCAATTCTTTTACATGCTGAATCAAAAAAAGACGCTAATTTATTGAATATAATAGAAATGTCTCGATCTAACGCGGCAGAGCTGGGTAGTGCGGTTGCCGACGATCATTGGACTCGGATTGAGTTCAGTAAGATGTATGTCGATCCTGTTGTGGTTATTGAGCCCGACGTTAATGCCGACAATAATACCTATATAACAGGCATTAGAAATATAGATAGTAAAGGTTTTGAAATTAACCTAAAAAATTGTAATGATTCCTCTGAAGTGCCTTTGCAAGAAACTATTAACTTTTCAGTTATAGATAATAGTCAAATCCCCCCAAAAAATGAAAAAAATACTGTCCTAAGACAGCCATTCGCATGGGGTGAATGCGCGGCTTAAATGCTATTTAATACTATTAATGTTAGCTGACATATAAATAGCTTAAATAGAATACTAATCTTGCTTTTAAATAAGCATTTTAATAAATTTCAGAGAAACCATCATGAAAAAACTTCATTTCATTCCTCTAGGTTTGGCTATTGTTACGGCCAATATGGCGTATGCGGCCGACGAAATCCATTACACGGTTACAGGCCAAAATTCCGTAACCTTTGACTGGCGCGGAACTGCGGCAGAAAACTCGATTGGCTTTGGCCTTTCGTCAGGCGCATATACCCAAGTAACTGCTGTTGCTCCAAACCCTTTGCCCAATTCATCACAAGGGCCATTTTGGGAAGCCAAACTCACTGGCCTAAAGGAAAATACCTTATATTATTATTCGATTGGCAATGGCCCTGAGCGTACCTTCCGTACTGCGCCTGCTTTGGGTAGTTCTGGCTTCACCGTTTATGCCCAGGGTGATATCGGCGATACCACTTCTTACTTCAATGTGGGGGCAGTTCAAGATCTTGTCGCCAATGGCCAGCCAGCTTTTGTTATTGGTTTGGGAAATCTTGCCAGAGGCATCACCAATGGCAAGGCTGCTGTGGACCAGCATTTTAACGATGTTATGGCTTGGTCTAAGCAAGCCGCTTATATGCCGGCTTGGGGAGTTACGGAATGGCAAGGTAATGCCAACGATAATTTTGCTAATTATAAAGGCCGCTTTGATTTACCGAATCCACAGACTTCTCCAGGCACCCCATTAGCTGGGGGCGAGGATTGGTACTGGTATGATTATGGTAACTCTCGATTTATTGCGTTTCCAGGTGCATGGACAGGTGCTTGGTCAGATTGGAACACCAAAGCTGATGCCCTTATGGCGCAAGCTCAAGCTGATCCAAAAATTCAATACATCGTTACATTCGGGTACAACACCGCTTACTCTTCAGGTCGTTTTCCTGGCTCTTATGCGCTTAAAAGCATGCTAAATACTTTAGGAGATAAGCATAGTAAGTATGTGTTAAACCTCAATTCTCAAAGCCGAAATTACGAAAGAAGCCATCCGCAACATGGGGTAGTCCATGTTACCGCTGGAATCGGGGGTACAACTCTTGCCCAGGATGGCACTTGCTTATGGTTGACTTGCACTCAACCTGCATGGTCTGCTTTCCGTGCCATGCACCAAGGCGCTTTGAAATTAAACTTTACTACGACAGGGATTGATGGATCGTTCATTTGTGGCCCTGCAGGTGGGGGCAGCAATGATGTGAGCTGCACAAAAGGAAGTGTAGTGGATAGCTTTAAAATTGTCCCTACCTCTACTGCGGCTATTCCTGTGGGCAGCGGCAATGGTGCCGCTACTGATACACAAGCGCCATCAGTGCCCGCAAACCTTCAAGCGACGGCCAGTTCTTCGACCCAAATTGCCTTGTCTTGGTCTGCTGCCACCGATAACTTAGGCGTGTCAGGATATAAGGTTTACCGAAACAATGCTGAAATTGGCAGCTCTACTGCAACAACTTTTAGCGATTCAGGCCTTGCGCCTGAAACCAGCTACACCTACACAGTAACATCACTTGACGCAGCTGGAAATGTTTCTGCAAGCTCAGTAGCGAGTGCCGCAATAACATCGGCTACCGCAACATCTTCAACCCCAGTAACCCCTACTGAACCAGTTGCAAGCACTGCGGATGCTGCGGCAACTGCCAGTTGTGCGCCTGCGCCAACGTCGTCTTTAGTCGTTAATGTGAAAAATAAAGGCGCAAAGGGTAACGGCAGTGCGAATGACACGGCCGCTATTCAAGCCGCTATCAACCAAGTGGCAGGCACAGGTGGGACGGTCCTGATCCCTGACGGCACTTACATGATCAATGCCGCACCCACTGGGCTGTTCCCTAAGAGCAACATGACCATAAAAATGACCAGCGCCGCGATCTTGAAAGCGATGCCGACAAGTAGTGGAAAGTACAGCATACTCCGGATTGAAAATGTCTCCAATGTCAACGTCATTGGTGGCAAGTTACAAGGTGAACGCACACAACACCAAGGGACTACCGGTGAGTGGGGACATGGCGCCCTTGTGCTAGGGGCTACTAATGTCGTCATTCAGGGGGTAACTGCTGTTAACATGTGGGGCGATGGTTTTTTGATAGGGAATGTTTCCAAGAACACCAAAGTATGCTCGGTTGTTGCGGACAATAACCGCCGCCAGGGGATTTCTATCGTCTCTGCCAATGGGGCGGTCGTGAAGGACTCCATTTTCAAAAACTCGAATGGCGTTCTTCCGCAATCGGGCGTCCAGATAGAGCCTAATGCGAATGATGTTGTCAGCAATGTGCAAATATTGAACTCCCAGGCACTCAACAACAAAGGCTGGGGAATAAAATTAACGGCACCCGCATCTGGCTCGTCCATTAATACGGTGACTTTAAATGGCAACACTGTGACGGGCAACGGCATTGGTACTGGCGCTGACGGCATCGCTATAGCCCGTACCTCAGGCCACCGGATAAGCAACAATATAGTCAAACTCAACCGCCAGGCTGGGATATCATTGATCTCTGGGTCATTGAACAATATGGTCACCGGCAATACGGTCACCGCTAATGGGGCTAGTGGTGTGGTCCAAAGCAGTATTGGTATCCAGATGTGGGACAGGGCGACTAAGAACACGGTTACTAACAACACGGTTTCTGGCCACAAAAAAGCAAATGTTCGGGATTTCGTCGGAGGCAATACCGTAACGCCCAATACTGTCTATTGAAACCTTAGTTAGTAGTTTATTTAGGTATACCCTAAGTTGTTTGGCCGCTGTACCCTCTTTTTTAGGCATGAGGGGGTATAGCGGATTTTGCTGTTTTGCAAGGCACGGTATAAAAAAAGCGTCATGAAGTGCAAAATTGCCCGAACGGTGTCTTTTCTACAAATTATATTTCGCTGTATGCGCCTTAACTGTTTGTTTTATTTCATAAGAGTTTGAATAATGTTATCCCTTATGAAATACTTCAGGCTTACTTTACCGACCCAAATTATAATAATCCAGGTAATCTAATAATGAAAAATCTTCGTTTTATCACCCTAGGCCTAGCTTTTATGGCCACCAATATGGCATTTGCTGCCGATGAGATCCACTACTCTATTACCGGTCAAACGTCCGTAACATTCGACTGGCGGGGAACTGCTACAGAAAACACAATTGGTTTTGGCCTTTCACCGGGAGCTTATACCCAAGTAAAAGCGGTCACCCCAAACCCTGTGCCAAACTCACAGGGTTAAAAGAAAATTCCCTCTATTATTATTCTATCGGCAATAGCCCAGAGCGCACCTTCCATACTGCGCCTGCTTTAGGCAGCTCCGGCTTTACCGTTTACGCACAGGGTGATATCGGTGATACATCTCATTCTTTCAACACAGGGGTAGTCCAAGACCTTATCGCCAATGGCCAACCCGCGTTTGTTGTTGGGCTGGGCGACCTTACGCTGGGTAGCGCTAATGGCAAAGATGCGGTCGATCAGCATTTTAATGACATCATGGCGTGGTCTAAAGAAGCGGCCTATATGCCGGTCTGGGGAGACCAAGATTGGCGCAAAAATACTCAGGATAATTTCAAAAATTATAAAGGCCGCTTTGCTTTGCCCAATGCCCAGGCCTCTCCTGGCAGCCCCCTGGCTGGAGGTGAAGACTGGTATTGGTTTGATTATGGCAATGTCCGGTTTATCACCTTACCAGAACCCTGGTCGGGCGCTTGGGCGGACTGGAAAACCAAAGCAGATAGGCTTATGGCTAAAGCCCAGGCCAATGCGGACATAAAATTCATTGTCACTATGGTGCATAGGCCAGCTTATTCGTCCGGCCATTTTAAGGGCGCCACCCCATTGAAAGAGATTTTAAATTCGTTGGGGGATCGTTACAGTAAATATGTATTGAACCTCAACTCGCACAGCACTAATTATGAGCGGAGCTTTCCCCAACATGGCGTAGTCCATATTACTGCCGGCATCGGCGGTTCAAATTTATTGCAAGATGGCACTTGTTTATGGCTAACCTGCGCAAAACCAAGTTGGTCTGCATTCCGTACTATGCACCATGGCGCATTGAAATTGAGTTTCACTGCCAATAGCATAGAAGGGTCGTTTATTTGTGGCCCGGCTGGCAGCGGCAAAAATGATTTAAATTGTGCCAAAGACAGTGTCGTTGATAGCTTCACCATCGCCCCTTCCCGTCCCGTGGTATCTGCGCCAAGCAAAGCGTTGGGCATCGCTAAAACCAATATGGTTATGGAAACTGCTGCGGTAAGCACTAACAGTTCCTGCACCCCAATAAACCTGGATATTTCCAGGTTACGAAAGGATGGGGGTTATGCCTATAAGGTCAACGGCAAATTTGGTGGCAAGGCAGACAACAAAAACCTCAAAACCCAATCCGCCATCCGGCTATTTGAGGATGGCGTGGAAATGGGGCCTGCCCACGCTGGGTATCGTGCAATCCGTGTGGTGGGTCGAGGTAGATTCAGCCATTCGAGCTTACCAAATGGTAGCAAAGAGTCAATCCGCTTCGCTGCAACCAATAACACCAATCCTAAAACTAACAAAAAGCTGTATACCTACTGTTTGAACACGACAAACGCCACAGGTGTACCGGTTCAAGGGAATCCGACGGTAACGCCAAGCACTCCGGTTCAAGGCAATCCGACGGTAACGCCGAGTACCCCGGTTCAAGGCAATCCGTCAACAACGCCAAGTGCCCCGGTTCAAGGCACTTCAAACCCAACGGTCGCCAGTTGTGCGCCCGCGCCAACCTCGTCTTTAGTTGTCAACGTAAAAGATAAAGGCGCAAAAGGAGATGGCAGCACTAATGACACGGCCGCTATTCAAGCCGCTATCAACCAAGTGGCAGGCACAGGTGGGACGGTCCTGATTCCTGACGGCACTTACATGATCAATGCCGCATCCACTGGGTTGTTTCCCAAGAGCAATATGACCATAAAAATGACCAGCGCCGCCATCTTGAGGGCGATGCCGACAGATAGCGGAAAGTACAGCGTACTCAGGATTGAAAATGTTTCCAATGTCAACGTCATTGGCGGCAAGCTACAAGGTGAACGCACACAGCACCAAGGGACTACCGGTGAATATGGATATGGTGTCCTTGTAATAGGGGCCACTAATGTGGTCATTCAAGACATAACTGCTACTGATATGTGGGGCGATGGTTTTAATATAGCGAATGCGTCCAAGAACACCAAGGTCTGTTCTGTTGTTGCTGACAATAACCGCCGCCAGGGAATTTCTATCGTCTCTGCCAATGGCGCGGTCGTGCAGGACTCTATCTTCAAAAACTCGAATGGCGTTCTTCCGCAATCGGGCATCCAGATAGAGCCTAATGCGAATGATGTTGTCAGCAATGTGCAAATATTGAACTCCCAGGCACTCAACAACAAAGGCTGGGGCATAAAACTAACGGCACCGGCATCTGGCTCGTCCATTAATACGGTGACTTTGAACGGCAACACGGTGACAGGCAACGGTATTGGCACTAATGCCGACGGCATCGCTATAGCCCGCACCTCAGGCCACCGGATAAGCAACAATATAGTCAAACTCAACCGCCAGGCTGGGATATCATTGATCTCTGGGTCATTGAGCAATATTGTCACCGGCAATACGGTCACCGACAATGGCGCTAGTGGCGTTTCCGACAGCAGCCTTGGTATCCAGATGTGGGACGGTGCCACTGGCAACACGGTTACCAACAACACGGTTTCTGGCCACAAAAAGGATAATATTAGGGATTTCGTAGGCGGCAATACCATAACGCCCAATACCGTCAATTGAAATCCTATTTAGGTTTTTTACGAGGTATATTTTAAGTTGTAAAACCGCGATACCGTCTCTTTCCCATTTTAGGTCAAGGGTGGTGTAGCGGATTTTTCTGTCCTACAGAAGTGCTAACTAATTGATATTTTTTAATAAGCAGATTGTTGCATCTGTTTTTGGTTTAACGGCGGCAATAGCCCTAATAAACGCAGCAATTACCCGCTCAGTTTTCACTTATTCGGTACCTGCTATACCCGCCCTGGGTTCTAGCCACACTTGCAAAAAATCCAGGAAGGCCCTGACTTTTGCTGACAAATACCTTCTGTGGGGATAAACGGCATGGATGTCCAGTGGCAGTAAAGGGTAGTTCTCCAGCACCACTTTTAACGTTCCCTTTTCAATATCGCCCCCGACAATGTAGGTTGGCAACATCACCAAGCCCAAACCGTTAAGTGCGGCGATACGGATTGAGTGCGCAGCATTGGACTGTACTCGCCCAGAAACGGTAATTATTTTTAACCCCGTTTCTGTCCTGAACTGCCATTTATGCCTTGGTGCAATGGCCCAATTGACGAGGCAGCTATGGTCAATCAAATCCTCCGGCGTTTTTGGGATTCCGTATTTATCCAGATAGTCAGGGGAAGCGCACACCACTAAGGGCGAAGTCGCCAACTTTCTGGCGATCATACTGGTATCGTCCAAAGCGCCCAGGAATATGGCAACATCTATGCCTTCATCAATCAAATCTCCCGGGCTGCCTTGCAAAACGATATCAATCTTGAGGTCGGCATGAATTTTCAGGAATTCGACGACTGCACGGGTAATGTGAGTTGCACCGATAACAGGCGGTGCGCTGATCTTCAAAACGCCTCTGGGTTCGGTCTGTAATTGCGTAACGGCGGCTTCCATCTCTTCAATATCCAGCAGCACTTGCTGGCAGCGCTCCAGATAAGATGCGCCTACGTCAGTCAAATTAAGGCTGCGCGTCGTCCTGTTGAAAAGCCTTGAACCCAACGTCCCTTCAAGCTGCATAATGTGCTTGGTCGCCATCGCCCTGGAAATACCCAACTCGCGTGCGCCGCCTGCAAAACTTCCCGCTTTTGCTACCCGCACAAAAACGGTCATGCCGGTTAATTTATCCACAGATTACATCCTTAAGTGATTGGTTTTTAATGGAGCTATAGGTCAAACATAACAGCATCCCTGCAATAACAAAGATTATTTTAATTTTTCTAGATATTGCACCAGCAATTGCACGCTGCGCTGCCCCCTGAATTCATTGACATCCAACTTATAGGCGGCATTACAAACCCTCAAACCTAGCCATTGTTCGGGCTTATCGACAAAAAAAGCGATGCCATCGAGTAAAAGGTTGCCATTAGGTTTCCGCATGACTAATTTTAGATGCTGTTGTCCGACGATACGGGCTTGGATAATATCAAAAGTACCGTGGAAAACAGGTTCAGGAAATTCTTGCCCCCAAGTGGCGGCGGTTTGTAATAACTCGGCAAGTTCAATCGTCATATCCTGTTCCTCCAACTCGCCATCCGACCAGATTTTCTGTTCCAGATCGACATTTGACAAGCGTTTCCTGATCACCTCATCAAAAGCTAGCGCGAAAGCGGGATAATCGTGCATGTTAATGCTCAATCCCGCCGCCATCGCATGGCCACCAAACTTGTTCAATAATTTCGGATGGATAGCGGCTATATCACTTAAGGCATCGCGGATATGTACGCCTGGAATTGACCGTGCCGAACCTTTAATCAAGTCTTTTCCGGCGGGTGCAAATGCAATAACGGGACGATGCAACTGGTCTTTGATGCGCGATGCCAAAATGCCGATGACACCCTGGTGCCAGTTTTCATCAAACAGGCACACACCCGCAGGCAAATGCTGTCCGTCCAACGCTTTCATTCTGCCCAATAATGACAGGGCTTCCTGCTTCATTTGCCCTTCGATGTCTTTGCGGTCATTATTCAGGTCATCCAGTTGCAGCGCGATGGTTTTTGCGAGTGCGGGGTCTTCCGTCAACAAACATTGGATACCCAAAGACATGTCATCCATACGTCCCGCTGCATTCAGCCTTGGCCCAAGGGCAAAGCCCAAATCGGCGGCAACGAGTGTAAGTGGATTTCTGCCAGATATTTCGATTAGCGCTTGCAGCCCTGAATGGCAACGCCCTGTACGTATTCGCATCAGACCTTGATATACCAATATGCGATTAACCTTGTCTAAAGCCACGACATCAGCAACCGTACCCAAGGCGACATAATCCAGCAATTGTGCCAAATTGGGTTCCGGTATTTTTTGCTGATCAAACCAGCCTTGTTCCCGCAACCTGCTTCGTAATGCCAGCAATACATAAAACATTACGCCTACGCCAGCTAAGGACTTGCTGGGGAAAGCGTCATCAAGCAGGTTTGGGTTGACGATAGCATCGGCGGAAGGTAGTTCAAGTCCTGGCAGATGATGGTCGGTCACCAGGACTTTTATGCCTGCATCCTGCGCTGCTTTAACGCCGTCAACGCTGGATATGCCATTATCGACAGTAATGATGACATCCGGCTTATCCAGTTTGACTAATTCAACAATTTCCGGTGTCAGGCCATAGCCGTATTCAAAACGGTTGGGGACGACAAACGTGACTTCCCCCGCCCCCAATAATTGCAAGCCTTTAATAGCGACGGCGCAACTGGTCGCACCATCGGCATCAAAGTCAGCGACGATGGTTATTTTTTGCTGGTCTTTAATGGCGGTTATTAATTGTGCGACCATATTTTCCATGCCAGACAACAACCACGGCGATGGCAGCTTATCTAAAGCCCTATCCAGATCAGTTGTGGAATTAATCCCCCTGGCTAAAAATATGCGTTGTAATAAGGGATGAATGTCGCCTTGTGACCATGTGATTTTATCGACTGACCGGACAACAATCGTTTTTTTTACGCCTTGGGAATACATAACTGTGGAAATATGTCCTGTCCATTGTGGGTTGGTTAGATTGGCTTATACTCTCGTGTATCTTACAGTATATCTTCGCCAGTGAATTTCAGATTTGCTCGTGAAACAACCATCAATAAAAATCAACGGAATCCCATTTGTATTCCCTCCAGATTGCATCAGAAGGTTGTTGGCTGTATCCTGCCCCTCATGCAAATACATCTGATTTCTGTAGGTAATCGTATGCCGGGTTGGGTAAAGACGGGGTACGATGATTATGCTAAACGTCTGCCACGCGAATGCGAGCTGTCGCTTAGGGAGATTCCGCCAGGGCTACGGGGCAAAAACTGCGACGTACCAAGGATAATAAGGGATGAAGGGGAACGGGTGAATATGGCGATTCCAGTTGGATCGCATATCGTAGCCCTGGACTTGTCAGGAAAATCGTGGACTACACCGGAACTGGCGCTAGCACTGAACCGATGGCTAGAAAGCGGAAAAAATATCGCCTTGTTGATCGGTGGGCCGGACGGTTTGGCGGACTCGGTCAAGTCCAGGGCAGGGGAGTTTTGGAGCTTATCTGCGCTGACTTTTCCGCACCCGCTGGTACGTATTATTGTCGCCGAGCAACTTTACCGTGCCTGGAGCATCCTTCATAACCACCCTTACCATCGCTAATGTCGCCCCAAATAATCCTTGCCTCTGCTTCGCCCCGGCGCGAAGAATTGCTGGCCCAAATTATGGTAACAGCATTCGTTCATCCGGTTGACCTTGATGAAACACCTTTGCCCGATGAAAAACCATTGGCGTATGTGCAACGATTAGCGGCTGAAAAATCGGCGCTATGTGCGGCTACACTAGAGACACGTTTGCCGGTTCTGGCGGCTGATACCGCAGTCGTTATAGACGATTGGATTATGGGCAAGCCCAAAAACCAGGAGGACGGGATAGCCATGCTAACCCGATTATCGGGACGGACTCATCAGGTTTATACTGCTGTCTCGCTACGCGGCAAGCAGCACTGGCAAGCGGTCAGTATTACTGAGGTGACTTTCAGAAAACTGGCAAAACACGAAATAGAAGCTTATTGGCGCACTGGGGAACCAGCGGATAAAGCAGGGTGTTATGCAATACAAGGATTAGGCGGCGTATTTGTAGAGTCGATTAAAGGCAGTTTTTCCGGGGTGGTGGGATTGCCATTATTTGAAACCGCAGAACTTTTGGCAAAACAAGGAATCCATTTGTTTTATGAGTGAAGAAATTTTGATTAACGTCACACCGCCAGAGACCCGCGTGGCCGTCATTGAAAACGGGGTTTTGCAGGAACTTATCATAGAGCGTAGCCGTAGTCGGGGAATGGTGGGCAATATTTATAAAGGTCAAGTGTGCCGCGTACTTCCGGGTATGCAGGCCGCATTTGTCGATATTGGGCTGGATCGGGCGGCATTCCTGCATCTTTCTGATTTATGTGCCAAGGATTTGGAAAAAAAAGGCTCCGAAAATATCGAAGCTTATTTGCATGAAGGGCAGCATATCGTTGTCCAAGTCGTCAAAGACCCTTTAGGCACTAAAGGGCCAAGGATTACCACGGAGCTTTCAATTCCTTCCCGGTTTCAGGTGTACATGCCTTATGCCGGTAATTCCGGGGTTTCGCAGCGGATAGAATGTGAAGAAGAGCGTGCCAGGTTAAAAACCTGTCTTGAAGCTTTTAGAAAAGAACACAAGTGCGGCGGCTTCATTGCCAGGACGGCAGCAGAATGTGTCGAAGAGGTGGTTTTGATTGCTGACATGACGTTTTTGTTAAAGCTTTGGGAGTCCATATCTGCCAAGATTGTCGTGGCAAAAGCCAAGGAGTTCATCCATCAAGACTTACCGTTAAGCGTGCGCACCCTAAGGGACTTATACAAGGAAGGCATAGAGCGTGTCAGGGTGGATTCCAGGGAGACTTATCACCGCTTGGTTGAATTTGCGGAAATATTCGTCCCGGAAATCGTACCAGTCGTCGAACATTACACGGGCGATTCGCCCTTGTTCGACATTTATAGCGTGGAAGATGAAATCCAGAAGGCCTTGGAGCGCAAGGTCAGCCTGAAATCAGGTGGACATTTGGTGTTTGACCAAACCGAATCAATGACCACTGTCGATGTCAATACCGGCGGTTACGTGGGTGGCAAAAACCTGGAGGAAACCATCTTCAAGACCAACCTGGAGGCGGCGCAAACCATTTCACGGCAACTTAGGCTGAGAAACCTGGGCGGCATTATCATCATCGATTTTATCGATATGCAAAGCGATGACCATAAAAAACAAGTGCTGCAAGCCTTGGAACGCTGCCTGGAAAAAGACCGTGCGAAGACCAAAATCACCGAAGTGTCCATATTAGGCTTAGTCGAAATGACCCGCAAGCGGACGCGGGAAAGCTTGGAGCATATCTTGTGTGAGCCTTGCAGTGCTTGTGGCGGACGTGGTGTGTTAAAGACCTCGGGGTCGATGTGCCTGGAGATATTTCGTGAAATCATCCGCGAGGTCAGGCAATATAAGGTACAGAAATTGCTGGTGTTGGCATCCAACAGCGTCGTGGAAATGTTGCTCGATGAAGAGGCGGATATGCTGGCTGAATTGGAGACATTCCTAGGTGTGCAAATCAAGTTCAGGGCGGAAGCTGAATACAATCAAGAACAGTATGATGTGGTGCTGCTTTAGCTTAAACTTGCTAGAAATAGCTTACACAGCCAATAACTAACCGTCATGATCCATCACGTCAAACGGGCAACCCGGCATTTAATTTTCTGGTCATTATTGCTAGTCGCTATCAGCTTGAGCGGTGTGCGGCTGGCATTGACCGGTGTTGACAGCTATAAAGCCATCTTAGAAGCCCGCGTCAGCGCATTGGTAGGCGTGCCGGTAAAGCTGGGCAGCGTAAGCACCAAGATGCGTGGCGTTAGCCCCGAACTGGTTTTGAAAGAGGTGAGCGTCGCTTCGGCGTTACCAACAGAAAAATCCCGTATTGAGCTTAAAGAAATTCGCATAGGGATCGATTTGGGCGAATTTTTACTTAGCAGGGACATGTTGTCGTCGTCCTGGGTTACCTTGGTGGGTGCAAGGCTTTCCGTGACGCGCAAACAAGACGGTCAAATTGCCGTTGAGGGCTTAAGGGTAAGGGCAGGGGAGGGGCAGCCGCTCTGGTTGCTGCAAGGGCGGAGATACGAGGTTTTACAAAGCCAAATTACCTGGCAAGACCAGCAAAAAGGCGGGGCGGCCTTGGTGCTGGATTCGGTCAATGTGGCAGTGATGAACGACGGCAACCACCATCGCATCAATATGTTGACGAAGTTGCCGCAAAAATACGGAGACGGTTTAAAAGTGGCCATGGATTTCGAGGGCGCACTAGATAAGCCTGGTGACATTAAAGGGACTGTGTTTGTTGAAGGCAAGAATGTCAAGCTACACGGGCTTGTGTCCAACTATCTGCCTTTCGATATCCGCATGACGGCTGGTTCGGCTGATTTTAAGGCTTGGGGCCGATGGCAACATGCCGAGCTGATTTCGGTGATGGGCGACGCGCAATTAAGGCAGGCGGCGTTCTCCCGGAGCGGGAAGGGCAATTTTGTTATTAACCATCTGGACACCCAGTTTAACGGGCAAACAAAAGATCAGCAATGGCTTGTAGGCATCAACCGTTTCTTACTGGAATCGGGCGGGGAAAACAAAAAAGCCAGTAAAAAATGGCCGGATGCTATTGTCAGCATTGCTACGGAAAAAGCCGTAGACACTGGGTATCGGAAATTGAGGATGTTCGCCAAACAACTGGATTTGGCAGAGTTTTCCAAACTATTGCATTTCTTTGCGCCACTGACCGGTGAACAATCGCAGTCGTTGGTGCAAGCCCAGGCTAGGGGCTTAATAAAGGACTTTTCCTTATATGTTGAACCTGAACCAAAAAGCTTTGCCATCGCTGGTTGGTTTGATTCCTTAAGTATTGAGCCATTGCCTATCATGCCAGGAGTAGAAAATATTACCGGCAAGGTCAAGGGCAGCGACAAGCTGGGCAAAGTCGAGCTGGCCAGCCGGGATGTCCATATTAAAGTTCCACAGCTATTCGGCAAACCAGTATTGTTCAACCAAGTCAAAGGCTTATTTTCTTGGCAACAAGCTGAGGATCAATGGGTTTTATCTAGCCAAGCTATTGGGCTGAATTGCCCGGCATTCCAGAGCGAAAGCCGCTTCCTCATCCGTATCCCTAAAACTGAAGAAAAACCTTTCATTGACCTGCAAACATCATTCAATAGTGATGACCTAAGCCAAGTCACAGCTTATCTGCCAACGCAAATCATGAAAGAGAAGCTAACGGGCTGGATAAGCAATGCTTTTGTCGGCGGTAAGCTAACCAAAGGCGATTTGCTATTCTATGGTAAGCCTGATGATTTTCCATTCGCCGACGGCACTGGCGTGTTTGAAGCCAAGCTAAACCTGGATAAGGTCGAGCTAAATTATCATCCCGAATGGCAGCCCATTTCCGGTATTAAGGGTGTGCTTTCAATTGAAAAAAATAGCATAAAGGGGGCCTTTAATCGAGGCCAAATTGGCAAGGTCGGCATCAACAAAGCCGAAATGTTGATTACCGGTTTAGGGGTTGACGAGCTATTGACTATCAAAGGTGAAGGGCAAGGGGAGATAAACCAGATCCTGGATGTCCTGCAACAATCGCCCTTGGCAAGTCAGGTGAACCCAGTGACAACGCATACGACCATACGAGGGACGACCAAGGCTACGCTGGATCTGGCCATCCCTTTGCGCCCAGGCCGCGAAATCAAAGTTGATGGCAGTGCCCAGTTGAACAATGCCCAGTTAACTGTCAAGCGGCCAGGCTTAAAAATTGACAAGATAAACGGCGACTTAAAGTTCAACAAACGGGGGATTTATGGCGATGGCATCCAAGCCTTCGCGCTTGGGCATCCTATAAAAGTCAACATTGCCCAGGCCGACCAACAAACCCTGATAAGCGTGGACGGCAAGGCCAAGGTTAGTGACATAGAACATTTGTTTGAGTGGCCTGAATCGCAACAGGCGGAAGGCGAGGGCGAATACCAGTTTCAATTACAAATCCCCAGCGCTGATTCGGAAAGCACTCCGGTTCAGATAGCTGTGAAATCGACCTTGGAAGGGGTGGCATTACAACTTCCAGGTGCATTAACCAAAACCAAGGACGAGAAAAGACCCACAGAGCTGACGATTAGCTTAAGTGACGAGCTGGCGCTACCCATAGAATTGAATTATAACAATGAGTTGAAAGCTGCCATAAGTCTTAATGCTAGGGAGAGAAAAATTAATTCCGGGCATGTTTTAATTGGTATAGGCGAAGCGAGGCAGCGCATAGCCCCAGGAATAAAGCTGGAGATTAATCGGGATCAACTGCCCTTACAAGAATGGCTGGGCATGGCGGCCACCCAACAACAGGCAAGTAATGCCAGCCTCGATATTAGTGAAATAAAAATACACAGCGCGTCGGCAATGTGGAAAAAAACCCGGCTAGGCGCATTTGATTTGGCCTTAAAACGCAGCCAAAATTTCTGGGCTGGTGAGATTGACAGCACTGTCGCAAAAGGCAAATTCCAGTTACCAACTGATCTACAAGGTGCAAATCCCATTAGCCTGGATATGGACATGCTAAATCTGTCTGCCTTAAAACAATTCAGCTTCCAGGGCGATGCCGCCAGTTCGGGGCTTAAGCCGTTGCTCAATGTACACAGTAAAAAAACCTTATGGCAGTCTGAAAATCTTGGGGAATTAAACCTGGAAACAGTGCGTACGCCGCAGGGCATGCTTATAAAACGCCTGGATCTGGATGGCGAAAATGAAACGCTGGCTATGACGGGTGACTGGAAAGACAATGGCGTGACTTCGACAACCCATCTTAAAGGCCGCCTTAACATGAAACGGGCGGATCAGCTTTTCGATAAGCTCCATATTACCAAAGACTTAACGGACACCAGCGGTGTGATTGACTTTAAGCTCAACTGGAATGCTGCGCCGTGGCAAATGTCCTTGCCCGATTTGCGGGGGGGTATGGATGTCAAGCTAAAAAATGGCCGTATCTTGAGCATTGATCCAGGGTTTGGCCGTGTTTTGGGGATTCTGGCAGTCGCGCAGTGGATCAAGCGCTTACAACTGGATTTCAGCGATATTTATGAAGAAGGCTTGACTTTCAATAGTATCAAGGGACACTTTGACCTGTTGAATGGCAAAGCAAGCACTAAAAATTTATTTATTGATGCCGTACCTGCCAAAATTACGATTACCGGCGATACCGACCTGGTCAAACAAACGGTTGACCACGTCATTAAAGTGGTCCCCAAAAGTTTAGATGCCGTCCCTATTGCTGGTACAATCGTAGGCAAGGTAGCCGCAATGGTCGGCAAGACCTTAACCGGAAAAGACCAAGAGGGGTTTTTCCTTGGCACAGAATATCTGGTGAAAGGAGACTGGCAGGATGTCAAAGTCAGTTCGCTGCATGAAAACGATGGCTTATTCCAAAAAACCTGGAAGAGCATTACCGATTTTCCGTGGGATGAAGAAGAACAACAAAAATGAAAAGGCTATGTGAATGAATAAGTGTGCAGCCATACAAATGGCATCAGGCCCTAGCGTCAGTTCCAATCTGTTGGAAGCCGAAAAACTGATTGCCGAAGCGGTCAAAACTGGCGCAAAACTGGTTGCGTTGCCGGAAAACTTTGCCATGATGGGCGACCGCGAAATAGACAAGGTCAAAATCAAAGAAACCGATGGTACAGGGCCTATCCAAAAGTTTTTGTCATCGACTGCAAAAAAATATGGGGTGTGGCTTGTTGGCGGCACGATTCCTATTGCGGGCGATGACGACAACAAAGTCCGTGCCGCTTGTGTCATCTATAACGAGTACGGTGAAAGAGTCGCCCGTTATGACAAAATGCACCTGTTCGATGTCAACGTGCCGGGTACGGATGAAGTTTACCGGGAATCCGATAGCATAGAGCGGGGCGATCAACTGTTGGTGCTGGATTCCCCGTTTGGCAAGCTGGGTATCGCAGTCTGCTATGACTTGCGTTTTCCAGAGTATTTCCGCAAGCTGGGTGCGCAAGGGATGGAAATCTTGGTGATACCTTCCGCATTCACTGCAAGGACGGGTTCTGCGCATTGGGAAGTGTTATTGCGCGCGCGCGCCATAGAAAATTTGTGTTACGTCATTGCCCCCAACCAGGGCGGTTTTCACCTTAATGGCCGTAAAACTTACGGGCATAGCATGATTATCGACCCTTGGGGAGTAGTGCTGGATTGCTATAAAACTGGCGCAGGTTTCGTGGCTGCGGATATTGACCTTGAAAAGCTGGCTAAAGTCCGCAATGCTTTCCCCGTGCTTAACCATCGGCGCTTTAACTGTGAATAATATGCGTACAACCGTCATAATTCTACTGGTTTCCTTGTTATTGTCAGCCTGTGGCACGACGGACAATAGTCGCTACAAGGATAATGCCAACCTGGAGCGTCCGCCTGAGTTGCCTATCGACAAGCAAACTGCTGAACAGGTGGCAGTCAACGAACTTGAAAACCCAGTAAGGCGGCATGGCAAAGGCCTCAAGGCCGATGTCTATATGACTGAAGGCTCGGCTTCGGAATTAAAAATCAAACGCAGCTTTGATGAGGCATGGAGTCTCTTGGGTCGTGCGATTGAACATAATGACCTTAAAGTGCCGGACCAAGACCGCAGCAAAGGCCTTTACTATGTGGCTTATGGTGGCAGCGGCCTGTTCGGCTCTGCGGCATCATTATTGGGCGGGGAGAAAAACCAGCCGACTTATATGCTGAAAGCTGAACCCCAGGGTGAAGAAACCCAAGTGACCGTAAGCTTGGCAAGCAAGGATGAACAAAATGATGCAGGCAGCCTTAAAGACGGTGTCGCCGACAGCTCTTCTGAGGATCAATCGGTAAAACTTTTGGAATTGCTGTATGACACCTTGCATGATGACATAAAAAATGAATAATGATTGTATTATCCGAACCAATAAACCGAATCAACATTAGACAACCTCTAAAAATTCAAAAAACTCCTTCTCCCTTTGGGATGCCTACATGGATGTAGGTAGTAGGGCAATGCAGGAGCTATTGCCGAGAAGGTTGGGATGAGGGATTTAAAATCAAGCGGTTACTCCCTCACCCTAGCCCTCTCCCAGAGGGAGAGGGGATTATTAGAGGTTCCCATTAGCTAACAATATGAATTATTAATGGAATTACTAAACCTTGCGCGACAAACGATACTCACGCCTACTGGAATGCAGGACAGTGACATCCAAAAAATCATGAACCAGTTGCTCAGTGTGCCTGTCGATGCCGCCGATATTTACTTTCAGACCAGCCACTCAGAATCCTGGGCGCTGGAAAGCGGTATCATCAAACAAGGCAGTTACAATATTGAACAAGGTGCAGGTGTAAGAGCGGTTGCGGGTGAAAAAACCGGTTTTGCTTACAGCGACCGCATTGAACTTCCTGTGTTGCTGGAAGCGGCACATAATGTCAAAGCAATCGTCAGGCAAGGTCAGGAAGCCCAAGTAGGGTTGCCTAAAACAACCAATTGGCTGCGTTATTACGAGATGGTCAATCCCTTAAAATCACTGGGTGACCAAGCAAAAATAGACTTATTACGCAGGGTTGATGCCGAAACCCGCAAATTGGACAACCGTGTTGAAGAAGTCATCGTCAGCCTCGTCGGTGTCCATGAATGTGTCTTGGTTGCCAGCCAGGACGGCTCTTTGGCGGCTGATATACGGCCTTTGGTGCGGATGAATGTCTCTGTCATCGTTGTGGAAAACGGTAAGCGCGAGCAAGCGAGCATGGGCGGCGGTGGCCGCACCGACTACAGTTTCTTTATTGATGAAGATGCGGCAATGGCTTATGGGCGCGAAGCCGTCCGGCAAGCATTGGTTAACCTAGAAGCAGGAGAAGCCCCAGCCGGAAATATGACGGTCGTGTTAGGCCCAGGCTGGCCGGGCATTTTATTGCACGAAGCCATCGGACACGGACTGGAAGGTGATTTCAACCGCAAAGGCACGTCGGCATTTAGCGGTCGTGTCGGTGAGCGCGTCGCCTCTGATTTATGTACAGTCGTCGATGATGGCACTTTACAAAGTCGTCGCGGATCCTTAAGCATCGACGATGAAGGTACACCAACAGAAAACACCGTATTGATTGAAAAAGGCATCCTGAAAGGTTATATGCAAGACAAGCTCAATGCCAGGTTGATGGGCGTTAAACCAACGGGAAATGGCCGGCGCGAATCTTACGCACATTTGCCCATGCCGCGCATGACCAATACTTATATGTTGCCAGGAAAGGATAATCCCGAGGACATCATCAAGTCCGTCAAAAAAGGCCTTTACGCCAAGAATTTTGCTGGCGGTCAGGTCGATATCACCTCTGGCAAATTCGTCTTTTCCGCCAGCGAAGCCTATCTCATCGAAAACGGCAAAATAACCCGTCCAGTCAAAGGAGCAACCCTGATCGGAAACGGCCCTGATGTACTGACTAAAGTGTCCATGGTCGGTAACGACCTCCAACTGGATAGCGGTGTAGGCACTTGCGGTAAAGAAGGCCAAAGTGTACCGGTAGGCGTAGGTCAGCCGACAATCAAGATTGACGGCATCACGGTGGGCGGGACTAGCGTTTGAGACTTAGGAAAAAAATCCATGCTATCTGAATACGTAGATGGCGCGGCTAAATGTTAAAAGTTAAGACGCAGTGGCACGATAACCCTGCAACCAAGTACCGGTTTTTCGCATTTCATTCCCATGCTCTTTTCTCTCCATAGTCCACCAATCGCTCAAGCACACCCGTCTTGCACAAGGTAATTAGCTTACCTTAGGGTTTTCCGTCTGTCTCCGAGAGTCCGTCTTTCAGCCAAAGCATATCTTCTTGTAAAATCAAACTGAGAAAGTGCTACTGTGGACAGTACAGACAATACGAGTACGATCAGTACATAGCCGATTTCCCATATCAGCGAATGGATTTTTTGGTCAATTACAGTTAAAAGATCAACATAGATATAATGAATTGCATATATTCCTAATGTCATTTGGCCTATGTTGCCTAGGAATTGACTTTGCAAAGCTTGATGATTCGACAATGCCATCATGGCTACGCCAACCCCCATAAAATAAGTGCCGAAGACATAATTTTGTAGGGGTGAAATGCCGTAAACTCGCCACAGAACATAAAGTTCCGAAAAATGAACGATACAGCCTAGGCAAAATACCAAAAAACCATATCTCAACCAGCGAGTGGTTATGGGTAAACTTGAAATGAAATAGCCCGACACAAAAAGCAAAGTGCTAAAAAATGGCCCGTTGCGGGTATTGAATTCGCTTGCAATTCCTATGGGTGTGTTTGAATACGCCCCCGCGAGGACACCCGTTATGTATAACGCTATGGAGAAAATAATGAGGCTTTTAAGCCATTTTTGGTATATAAAAATGGCACTTATCCCGACGGCAAATATCAACCCTATCAGAAACCATAAGTGCCCCTTGGTGCCTGCCATAAGCAAAACCACAGGATGTTGTATAAGAGTTCTGATATGCCAGTGGACACCCCAAAAAACAGCTTTAACTAAATCCAGAAGCCCTTGTCCCTTGAAGGTTGAATTGTAAAGCGGTAGATAGATAACGCACCAAAATAAGAAAATGGTCGCTATTTTTTTAACCAGCTTTATTGAGTGCGGTATGACTTCATTGTCAATTCTTATGGCTGCGCCCCAGAAATATCCAGAAACAACAAAGAAAAAGGGTACGGCGAATCTGGCTAATTGGTTAATAATTACAAAAAGATAGCTGTAAAAATTGTTGCTACCCTGTAAATCGATCTCAAATGGCGTGGTATGGATTGCAATGACTGCAATAATCGCAAGCAATTTGAATATATCTACACTTTGGATACGTTGAGCACGACTCAAAATGCCTCCGAGTTCTTGCCTAAAGCCTATCATTCTAGTCTACATCGGCATTTATTTAAGGCTTGAACCCGCTTTCCTTGGGGTATGTGAGCTTGAGCATTAATCAGACAAAGATTGATGGACTTCTGGTTAAGTTCTTCGATAGGCTGAGGAACTGTGGTATGTTGTTGATTATATTTGTTTTGTGTCGTTAACTTGTCGAGCGTTCAAACCTTTAACAGAATCTGCTTATTAAGCGATTCCTCAAATTATTAATGACCCAAACGCTATAATCCCGTACAATCCCACCGATTTATGTTTTTTAATAACGGGGTGTGGCCGTCAGGTTCCATCCCGTTTTGCACATATTATTAAGGTGACGTGTTTGGCTAAGTCCGCAGTATTGGTATTAGAGGATGGTACGGTGTTCAATGGGATGGCTATCGGCGCTGATGGCTATTCTGTGGGGGAAGTCGTGTTTAATACGGCGATGACGGGTTATCAGGAAATTCTCAGCGACCCCTCTTACGCCCAGCAGATTGTGACATTAACCTATCCGCACATCGGCAATGTCGGGACGACCAGTGAAGACGATGAGTCGGCAAAGGTGTTTGCCAGCGGATTGGTCATCAGGGATTTGCCTTTGCTGGCGAGCAACTGGCGTAGCGAGAAGACCCTGCAACAGTATTTGCTGGATAATCAGGTGGTCGCCATTGCCGAGATTGACACCCGTAAACTGACCCGTTTACTGCGCGACAAAGGGGCGCAACGCGGTTGTATTGCGGCAGGTGACACCGTTGATGTAGAAAAAGCCAAAACAGCGATTGAGGGTTTCCCAGGCTTGAAAGGCATGGATCTGGCTAAAGTGGTCACTACCGATAAGCCTTATGAATGGACGGAAAACATCTGGCATTTGCAGAAAGGCCATGCCGAAGGTGAAACTTTATCTAAGCATGTGGTCGCTTACGATTTCGGTATTAAACGTAATATATTGAGGTTATTAGTAAACCGGGGTTGCCGAGTGACGGTTGTACCTGCGACGACCACGGCAGATACGGTTTTGGCGATGAATCCTGATGGCGTATTTTTATCGAACGGGCCTGGTGATCCTGAGTCTTGCACCTACGCCATTGATGCGATCAAGACCATCTTAACCACTCAGATTCCAGTGTTCGGTATTTGTTTAGGTCATCAGTTATTGGCTTTGGCAAGTGGTGCAAAAACCGAGAAGATGAAATTCGGTCATCACGGCGCGAACCATCCTGTGCAGCATAAGGCGACGGGCAGGGTGCTGATAAGCAGCCAGAACCACGGTTTTGCGGTTGATGAAAGCAGTCTTCCCGCGAATGTCGAGGCGACTTACCATTCCTTATTTGACGGCAGTTTGCAGGGGATTCGCCGTACGGATTGCCCAGCGTTCAGCTTTCAAGGCCATCCCGAAGCCAGCCCTGGGCCGCACGATGTCGGAGGTTTGTTCGACGAATTCATCGATATGATGAACCAAGCCAGCAAAAACTAATTAATCATCTGTAATTAAAATGCCGAAAAGAAACGACATAAAATCAATATTGTTATTGGGCGCAGGGCCGATTGTGATCGGGCAGGCGTGCGAGTTTGACTATTCAGGCACTCAGGCGTGCAAGGCGTTGCGGGAGGAAGGTTATCGCGTCATCCTGGTGAATTCCAATCCCGCCACGAT
>JAYVGW010000040.1:0-11195 GCA_043771735.1 Methyloglobulus sp. | reverse complement strand
TGTCGGAATGCTTCGCATTTTCACGCCGCAAAAAACGCTCCGTGAAAACGCCCAGCCCTATCGCTTCTGGGGACTACTCGGCTTCCCGCCTCGCAGCGGGGGTAAACACTTGACCGTGGCGGAGGTGCTGTTTTGCACATATCCAAGAGCCTTATGGCCTTCCGCGTACACGGCGGGTGTTTTTAAGCTTGGCGGCGGCTAGCGAATGTTGTGAAGTAATTTGCTCATCGCGTTGTGATATAAACCATCGCTTAGTGCAACCCAATCATCGCGCCGCCCCTGATTTAGTTAGGGTAGCATCACCGGGAATGGTTGGGTTTTAAACTTTGCGAAGCTTGCCTCCGGTCGTTTCTTGGGCGTTCAGAATCTGGGACGGTTTACCGGGCATAGTTTCGTCGGTGTGCGCCTTTGCAAAGTGTTTTACAAAAGCCCGTGTGAGGTGGATGCGCCTGTTCCGTTGGGATTGGCAAGTCCAGTACCTATCGGGCTTTTTCTTATCAAGTTCCGCCCCTACCTTTTGACGGCTACCGAAGGCTTCAGGTGCGTAGCCTAGGAGGTTGCTAGATTCCCCCTTGGCATCGGGCTTTCTCTTTGTAACTTCGGATATGTCAGCTAAAAACATGTGGAACCCGTACCCAGAAACAATCCCAGATAGCGCAACAATGAAGGAATGTCGCCCTGGCTTCGAGCTTGTAGACTGCCTAGACCGCGATATATGGCCTATCCAGGTGTATATCGGTAGCGGCAAGTGGGCTTGCATGGGCAAAGATAAGTGGCTGCTTGTGACCAAAATCGACAACAAAATCCACTGGATGGAAATACATGATCCAAGCAACAACCTGGCGTTTTTTGAAAAACAAGCCAATTGGAAAGAAGATGATTTTAGTGAGTGCCAATTGCTCTGGGAAGGTGAACCAGGCGGGTTGACCACAAAATAGAAATTTAAAGGACGCTTGGCCATGAACATCTACCACATCTACTGGGAACAGATACGCGACCATCCTGACGGTGTTTTAGATGGCATCTACGAACTTGATGCGGTTGTCATTGCAGAAAACGAGCAGGAAGCACTGGCACAAATAACATTTGTCGAAACCCACGATATGAATATCCGTGCCAAGTTGCTGGGCATCTGCACGGACGGCACGGACAAGCCGTGTCTGGTGGTTTTTTCGGATTAGCCGTTATTAACCCCGACAATTCCCATAAACAACCCGACAAACTCCTCCACCAATTCACCGTTGCCGCACTTGTCAGGGGTGTATTCATCGTCGCATCGGGCATGTTTCTTCACCGCCAGCACATCAATATTGAGCTTGGCACATACGTCTTGCAGGGCTGTTTCCATCGCTAAAACCCTGCCCAGGAACGCGAAGGCGGCTTGTTGGTCGGCTTCGTCGCCGCGCTCGTTGTACTTGCTGTTTGCCACCTCCATATAGGTACGGGATTTCCAGTAGATCAGTGCGTAATAGCTGGCTAGGGTCGTCAAGCCCGATAAACGCGACCTAAAATCCCAATGGGTACATCGGTAGTCTTTGTGTTCGACACTGCCGACAATCATTTCTCTCGCGCCATCGTCGTTACTGGCAATGGCCTCAAACGCCAGTGCCGCTTGCTCGTGCGGCGTAAGTTTTGAGTAGGGCTTATCAATTTGAGCGGCTTTCATAGGCTCACCAAGTTGATAAACAGCTCAGTATATTTTGCAACGATTTCTGGGTCGGCATTATCGCCAAAATCGATCTCTCCTTTGCAGTCAGCGAGTGTTTTGATCGCGTCAACATCGACCTTGATTTCATTGCATACGGTCTTCAATGCGGATTCCATCCCCCTGATTTGGGCGGCGGCTTGTAAGAAAATAAAAGTCGCTTCCTTATTGCCCTTGTCACAAGCACTCATCGCCCGCATAAACAATTCTCGGTGCTTCCAGTAGCTAACACCATAAATCAGAGCCAAAGTCATAAGCCCCTCCTTCCTGAATGTGTACTCAGGGTTCCAAATACGGTAGGTGCGCTTTTCAAGGCTATTGACGATAACCTCCATTTCGTCATCGTCATTACGCGCAATGGCTTCAACGACAAGGTTTGCTTGTTCAACAGGGGTTAATTTGTTATACAGTTTTTCAACTTGTGCGTGTTGCATCATTTCCTCGCTGCCAATTGCTTCTCGATACGCGCCAGCCTGTCCGACATCTCTTCCAGATCAACCAGCTTGCCTTGGTTGGATAACGCAGTTATCAGTTGCGCCCCTATGTCCGGCGGGACTTGCCCTGCCAGCGTTGCTTGGATGACGGCGTTGCCTTGGTCAACCAGTCCGCCGTTATAGGGTAGATTGATAGGCAAGGCTACTGACTTTATCGTCGGGCAAACCCTATCCAGGATCAGCTTACAGGCCGCCATATCGCCGGATTGTGCCGCCTTTACTACGGTTTTCAGAATGCTAGGCAAGGATTCTTGGATTTCATGCCGGATTTTATTCGCCGTTGTTAATCCAGGCGGTCGGCCACTTGGATTGCCTGATTCACCTTCTTTGAATTTGCTCATCTGTTATTCCCTGCTTTTATCAGGCATTTTGCCATAGCAAGAGAACTATCGGTAGTTCCGCGTTCCCTTTAGCTTTGTCTGGCTTGGGTCGCATTTAGCCTAATTTTTTTTAAAAGTTGAATTTACATCACAGTATCTTTTATTGGCTTCTACTAAATTAGCTATACTTTGTTTGTCCTTACCGTTTAAGGCTTGATTGCCACAAATATAACGAATTTGCTTAATCATTCCAATTTAACCGAACTCAACAAAGGAAACAAAAACCTTATCTCATGAACTGGCTAACAGATTGGATATTTGGCAGCGAAGCACCCGCTAAACAAGCAGTACCAACACAGCAACCAGCCAAAGAAAACCGCGAAGCCCGTTATGTGCGCGATACCTTAGCCTTTGCCAAACAACAACACAAAGACTTACGCCATAAACAAAATGAGCATGAACGCTGGCAACTACACTATGGTTCTGTACATGTTAATGAGTTGTCAAAACTTACGGGTACAGAGTTTGAACACTACCTCGCCGGACTGTTCAAAAGCCACGGTTATCACGTAGAAACCACACCTAAAACTGGGGACTATGGTGCAGACCTGCTCCTGCATAAAGACAAACAAAAGATTGCCGTCCAAGCCAAACGCTGGATAGGTAGTGTCGGCGTAGGCGCGGTACAAGAAGCCTTATCCGGCATGGCGTATTACCGTTGCAACAGTGCCTGGGTTATTACTACGGGCAATTACACCGTCAATGCGTTAGAACTCGCCAAACAATCCCATGTGCAACTATTGGGGCGCAAAGAAATCGGCAAACTCATCATGCAGATGCAAAGCCAAACCGCACCCAAGCATGGCTGACCAACTACCGCTGATTACCGAAAGCCGTGCCGTCAATGCCACGACAAAGCCCATATCCAGCTTGATCGGTCGCGGCTTAAGTGCCATTCAAAACAAGGAAACTGGAATTGCAATGAATGATCCTTATTCCCGTTACCGACAAGCTGCCGAACAGGGTGATCGAAAAGCGCAATGGCAATTAGGTGTGGTGTATTGGGATGAAAATGATTTTGAACAGGCAAAATACTGGCTGCATAAAGCCGCATTGCAAGGATTACCGGAAGCCCAATATGATTTGTCCAGAGTTCTTTATGGAATGGATGATGAGGAAGGTTACGGTTCTTGGTTGGAAATGGCTGTCGAAAATGGTTACGGCCCAGCTATATGTGATTATGTCGAATGGTTCGAGCTTGAAGATGAATGGCGAATTGAATTGTTCGAAAAGGCCTTTGCGTGGTACGCGGAACAAGCCGAGCAAGGCAATCCAGAAATGCAGTTCGACTATGCAAGATTGCATCTTGAACATGCCAAGGGGCCAAATAAAATTTGGATCGCAAATTCATCGGAAGGCTATTATTGGCTAAGGAAGGCCGCCGAACAAGATTTTCCGAAAGCATGTCTTCGGTTAGGTTTAGAATTACTGCGGAAGGTCACTGTTAATGAAGATACTATCCAAGAAGCTATTCAATGGCTTAAACAGGGTGCTAAATTAGGAGATCCTTATTCGTGCAACACTTTAGGCGATCTGAATTTGCTAGGGAATATAAAGGGTGAAAGTGGACGAATAGTTAAACCAAACTGGCAAATCGCTGTTTTTTGCTATGAACGAGGCATCAAATACGGCACTAGTTGGGATTCCTACAATTTAGGCCGTCTATATCTTATCGGCAAATATTTGCCACAAAACATTATATTGGCCGAGCAGTGGCTACTTCATGCTGCAAAAGCGGGTAATCGCAGCGCACAATTTTTGCTCGGCGAAGAATATATAACTGGGGAGCGTCTTAAGCAGAACGTGGATGCAGGAATTCATTGGTTGATTGAGGCAAGCCAATCCACACCTAAAGCGGCGTTGCGCTTGGGTGAAATATACCGTCGAGGGGAGATTGTCCCAAAAGATGTAGGAAAAGCAGTCGAATGGTTTACCAAAGCAACTCAATTCATCAGTTCTGCTCTGAAAGCAAAGAAAACACTTGGTGCCATGTATGCAAGCGGCGAGTTAGGGGCAATTGATATTAACATATCAAGCAAATGGTATAGTGAGGTTGTTGAAATATGTAACAAAAAATTAAATGAGGGACTTCCAAACCCATCAGAATATGCCTATGAACTCGCAGAGTTATACGAAAACGGCACTGAGGTTAGAAAAGATAAGGAGCGAGCAACTAATTTATACATGCAAGCGGCTAACCTAAAACATAGTAAAGCTATTAAGCGGCTTGAAGAGCTTGGTATCAACTGGAAAAACAGCTAATGCTCCCCGAAGAACAAGAACTCACCCGCCTCGAAAGCGAACTGACAACACTGGAAGACCAAGTTGTTTCCGCCGAAGAAACTCTGGAAACCCTCAAGGTAGAAACCGCCCAGTTTCAGTACCATTATTATCAAACCGTTGGTCGGTTGTTTGCGGAACTGGATCGCTTGGTGGCAAAAATCACCAGGGCAGCCGCAGGGCTAGAACCGGACAATACCGAAGCCCAGGCACAAGCCGAAGCCGCCGAACAACAAGCAAAAAAATCCGCCGAAGAAGCGGGGCTGTCAGAAAAACAACCGCCACCGCCGCCAGAAATAACGCCGGAAATAAAACAAGCCTTCCGGCAAGCGGCAAAGCTGATGCACCCTGATCGTGCCACTACCGATGCCGAACGCAAACGCCGAAATGCAATCATGGCAAAAGTTAATGTCGCCTATGAGAAAGGCGATAAGGCCGCCATCGAAAAACTGATTATTGAATTCGGGCATGATCCCGAAGCCATCACAGGCGAAGACATTTCCGCACGGTTGGTTAAAAGCATACGCCGCATAGCGCAATTACGCCGCCGACTTAATGAAGCACAACAAGAAATCGCCGCCCAAACAGCCCATGAATTGTACGAATTAAAACTAACCGTCACTGAAGCCGAAGCAATGGGCGGCAACCCTTTAGGCGATCTGGAACGGCAACTCATGCAGCAAATTTCCGAAAAGCAAATAGAACTGGAAATGATTATGCAGCAAAGGGTTAGCGGTTGATTTGTAGTAGCCCTAACTTAAACTGACAGTACTGCCTTGTAACTGTATATCGAATATTAACCCTTGGTATCGTAATTTTCGCATGGGTGTTGTGCCTCGCTCCACGAATACAACCCAGATGATTGAACGTTAGCACTGCAAATCCCACTGCCTTTGCCGTGGGCGTAGGCATGGTGCGGCTTGAAGTTTTGGCAATTGCCGCATTGGATATTACCTTCATGGCTTGTTGATACGATTGCCACACTTACGGGTTTCAGTTTTGGGTTTACCTTAGCCAGAAACTGTTCATGATCCTTGGATTTCGCCATAACCCGCATGGGTTCTCCAGTTGGTGTAAAGCAGGTTACAGGCTTTGGGTAGGGGTTAACGGCTGGTTTAGCGGGTTCATCACGGTATTGGGCTTCTTCAACAACGCTCCATTTATCACCATGAGTAACAACCATGCTGGGAGCTTCGCCGTCCGGCTCAAATACCTGTATCTTTGGTTTTTTCCAGTCCGTCAGCAGTTCGCCATCAATGGCGGGCAGGGCTTCGGCTCGCAGCTCGGCAATGATTTCTGGGTTGCACTCAGCGGCAAAAATCAGGTTGTTTTCAACGCAACTTTCGGCGCAATTTCGCGCAACAAAACGGGTGTTTTTTTGCCCTGTTTGTTGCGCGGTTTTTTGGGTGTCTGTTGCGTGGTTGTTGCCCTGCTTGTTGCGGTCTAAAATCATACACGCCAAGGCTTTAAGGCTTTTTGTTGCGTTGTCGTTGCGTCCGTTGGTTGCACTAAAAGCCGTATTTGTTGCGCGTTGCGTTGCTATACCCGCGCAACGCGCAACAAATTCGTTATTTTCGCCCTTATTCATCGTCAATATCCTTCCGTCTAGGGCTGGTTTTACCCTGTTTTTTTATCGGAAATACGTTAGACTTTGGCTTGATTTTGCCATCTTCGGCGGCCTTCTTTAGAGCGCGGCTAACATTGGACTTATTGATACCCAGCTCATTCGCCATATCGGTAACGGATAATCCTAGCCCGTTTAGTTCTATTACTTGGTCGTAGGTCGAATCTTCGATGGTTCGTGTCGTCCATTCCTGTTTCCCGCTTATTTTTTGTAACATCGCTTCAAACGGCTTGGCATCAACGCCCGTTAAATGCCGTGCCTTGGTGTATTGCACGACAAACCGAGCGCCTTGCTCTTCCCTGTAGTCGCCAGGGCGCTTTAGCTCGATAACGACATCCAAAATATCTTCCCGCTTACTCGTGCCGCGCTGGTTGCCGTCCTTTCCGGCATGGTGGATAAAAATGATGCACTTCCCAAGGCTACGCATTTTCATCGCCCACCCTGCAATGCTCAACCAGGATTCGGCTTCATTCTCACGTCCAGAGCGGCATAAGCACGATAAGTTATCGACTATTATTAACTCAGCGGCAAGGCAGTGATTCTCTATCGCTATTTGCCCGTTTAAGGTCGATAAATCAGGCATGTAACCGTCGTTAAGGTCGATAGGGATAATATTAAAAAAACCATCCGGCGGCTCTTTGTCATTCGCGCTTACGATTTCGGCTAATCGTTCTTGCAGGGTTTGCCCAGGCATTTCACCATCAATGTACAGCGTCCTGATTGGCCTGTTTGCCGTCCAAGCCCAAAAACTACTCCCAGACGCGGCGGCATAAGCAATGCCTAGGGCTGCATGGGTCTTGCCCACGCCACGGGCTGAGAAAATCATGTTCAGGCTTGCCAAGCAGAAAACAGGGCTTAACACTGGCTCACGCTCAGGGAATCGGTGGGTTAACAGGTCGCCAAGCGTGGCAATGACTAGGGGCTTATCTGTTTTTGGCGGCGGGGTATTGCCCTGTTGTTTGGGTTTTTCGACATCATTTAGGTAAATTTCATCCATGAATAACGCCCCCATTGCATACATAGTCGTTGAAATCGGTATCAGGGTTCGGCGGTACGATGAATTTCCCGCCACACGCTAGAGCCGCTTCACGGGCTGCTTTCTGTCCTATGCCCGATACGTCGTTGTCGCCACACACAATAACCTCTGTGCTTAGATTGGATTTGGCCGCTTGTTTGGCCGCAAGCACTGCAACATCCTTTAGGTTTCCGCAATCAAACGCCACGTAAACCGCATACAAAGTCTGTTCGTTAATGCTGCAAGCCGTCGCAAAGCCTTCTGCAACCAGTAACTTACTGCCATCGCCACCAAGCAAGTGATAGCAGGTTTTCTTCTTGCCACCGGACAAAAACCGTTTCGTACCGTCAGCATGGATGAATTGGATGTTAACTAACTGGCCTGTCTCATCCACTAAGGGTATAGCCAGTGAACCCTTATAAAGCCGTGTGCCGTGTGGCTGTACGCGCTTTCTCACTAAGTAAGGGTGTTGGCTTGGGTCTGTAATGGGTTCGGCTTGTTGCCATATCCAATAAGCCTTGAGAGCTGCTGCTTGGTGGGCTTTGGCTTGCTCTAGTTGCCTAACCTCTTTGGCATAGTCGATCTGCCTTTTCACTGCGGGGGTCAATGGCTCTTTTTTGCCGGATAGCGTCCAGGTAAAGCTAACGCCAGCCTTGAAATTCATTGCCCAACCACTAGGCCATGCGTCAAGGTGCAGGGTGTAAGCCCCGTTAAGTGTCCCTTTTCGGTCGCCTTCAACATAGAATCGGTGCAACACAGAATCGCCAACAAGGGTATCAGGCGGCGTTATGCCTTGGTCAAGCATGGCGGCTTGAAATCTGGTTACAGCGTTATTTAGGTTATTCATGGCAAATTCCTTGCCGGGGGTGCAACCCTGCCGCCATAAGGCTATAATAGCCCTGCGTTTTTATGGTGGATGATTGCGGAAGCCCGGCCTAAGTCTAGTTAGGTCGGGTGCAGTTATGCAGCAGTTTCCGCGCCGATGGTGCGCGATTCCAGGAAAGCGTCCAACGCTTCTCGCCTGTATTTGACGATCCGCCCGACTTTTATATAGGGCAGGTCATACCGCTTAGTGCAACGCCATACTTCCAGTGTGTTCGGGGACACGCCGATATATTCCGCCGCTTCTTGGTTTGATAAAAGATTGTTTTGCATCGGTAAGCCTCAACTTGTTTGATTAAAGTTGGGCATAGGGTATGCAAACGATACGGAAATTAGGCCGAATTCGGTTACGACTTAACCGAAGTTATTCCGTTCGGTTAACGGTCTCGCCATTACTGGCTTTCAGGGGATAGTAGTTTTTTTGCTTCGGTTAAGTATTTTCGGATGGTGTCATCACTTATGCTGATTCCTATTAAAGCCAACTTACTAGATATGCCGCACTTGTTTCCACCACTGGCATTGTTCCGTGGAATAGTCGGGTCATAGCCGTAAGCATCCATCGCCATCCCTAGAATCAGTTTTAACAAGGTTTCGCGTTCGGTAGTTGACAAGCCTTTTTCCTTGCTTTTAGTGGCGGGGATTATTGGTTGTAAGTCTTTAGGGTAATCCTCAATGCTAATGTTTTTAGTTAATCCATTTTCGTTCTTGTAAGCCTCCATATCTTTAGTTAAAACATGTAGTGAACTCAGATTTATTGTTTGCTTATCTTGAGCCACTAACAACACAAAACCGCCTGAGCTGTCGTTCAAATAAAGCAGTTTTGTCGAATATTCTTTCCTGTACGTATTTGGGTTATTTGCCAGAAACGCTTCATATCCAGCAGCATCACTTTTACTTATATGGTAATAGTCATGTCTGATAGGTATCTGATGGGGATTGGGGATGACCTTGTTATCTTTATCAAACAATACGCCCATTATTTTGGGTGCTAACACCAAAAGATATATTTTTCCTGTAGCCGCAAGATGAATGAAATCATTAATTATCCTGACGTTTTCATCCCTGTTTTTGGGGTCACCGCTAATTCTCTCTGCGGCTTCGACCAGCGAGTAATATTCACGTTCTATCATCCACACTCCATTAAAGTGCTATTCATTACTGATTATTAGCCAGCCAAGCGGTTAATGACTCCGCCTTGTCGGTAGCGAACCTAGGCTGGCTAAACGATTATATCCCTTACGTTGCCTGTTTAAGGATTAAGGTTAAAGGGGTTTTGTACCGTCAATTGGTTGTCGAACAGTTGCCCATGCTGAAAATCCTCTGAATATAAGGTTTGGCAATCTGCCAATAACGCGGCGGCAACGATCAGGCTATCCCAATGCGACAAGGAATAACGACTTACCAAGCCTATGGCTTTGCGGATTGTGGCAACATCAACAGGTGCAACTTCACAAAGATCAAGCAGGCTTGCGGCCACATCATGGGAAATTGCCAAGCTGACACCTTGTTTTCGTGTCAATACACTGATGGTTTCATTAATGACCTGTGAGCTTACGGTTACGCCTTCACCAAGAATCTCACGCGCCCTGCTTTGTCTTGCGGAATCAACCCCTACGGCATAAACGACTACGTTCGTATCGGCAAATTCAAGTGCGGTCATATAGGTCTGCACGGTTGAAAGGCTTTCCGTCGTACAGCCCCTTATATTTGTCCAATGTGGCGAGCGCGGCTTGTTTTCGCGCTTGGTCGTCCCCGTTTTGTTTGGCCTTTAGGCTTTCCGCCAAATCCAGCACTTTACACGCGCTGGGTTCGGTCAGTGCCTTTACGGTTTCATATATCCTGTCTGCTATGTTCATAATCTGTTCCTGTTAGTTTGGCTCATATCCGTTCTATTCGGGGTGATCTTTACCACGTCCCCGCCTTGCTTCACGCCAGCCGCTACCAGCATGGCGTTTGTGGCGCGGTCTACGGAATCACGCACCGGGTCTAAATCTAGCCGTGCGTAGATAGCCGTGGTGCTGAGGGACTTGTGGTTAAGGCTTTTGCCTACTATCGCCAATGACGCGCCAGTTTTGGCTTGCCAACTGCCTAGCGTCCTGCGTAGGTCATGGATTCTCAGGTTTTCGATTCCTGCCCGTTCAAGTACCCGCTTCCAGCCCTTTTTAGGTTCTTCCAGATGTCCAGATTTACCTACGCCAGGGAATACCCAAGTGTCGTTAGTGCCTTGCCGTGCTTTCAGGATTTCTACGGCTTCAACTGTGAGCGTGACGGTCTGCGGCTCGCCGTTCTTGGTCGTCGGTATGCGCCATTCAGCACGTCCCAGGTTGATCTGATTCCATTGCATCGCCATGACGTTTGAACGCCTCGCGCCAGTCAAAAGCGCAACCAGAAAAAAGTCCCGTAAGGTTTCGTTGGGTTCGTCGGCCAAAGCCTTAAAGAACGCGGGTAACTCATCGGATTGGATAAACCTGTCGCGCTTGTTCTCTGGAAACTTTTTAATGCCCATTGCCGGATTAATGCCCTTGAACAACTTGCGTTCCTGGGCATAACTGAACAGGCTGGAAGCTAAGGCGATAATGCGGTTTGCGGTCGTCGGGTAGTCTTTGCCTATTTGTGCGTGCAGTTTACCGAAGTCGGTGTCCTTGAATTGCGATAGTTTGCGGTTGCCCCACTTCGATAGGTACAGGTTAAAGTCATACTGGTAGCTGCGCTTGGTTTTGTCCGCAAGGTACGCACCGCGTCGGTTACGCCTGTGCTTAAGAAATTCATCAAACAACTGCTGCAAGGTGGTTTCGGTTTTCAATGCCCTGCTATC
>JAYVGW010000039.1:0-2628 GCA_043771735.1 Methyloglobulus sp. | reverse complement strand
TTTATTTCCGGTTGGCTGAGGTGCAAGGTTTTGGCAATCGCCAGCATTAACGGCGCATGGTTAAACCACACGACAAAGCTGATAAAGAAAGCCAGCCAGGTCATGTGGAGAATTTTTATGTTCCCAGAAAAAGAAAGCAGCTTGATTTTTGGTGATGCCATTTAATTTAGTCCTATCAAATATTATGTTTTTCACTTCATTTGGATAAATTTAAGCAATAGTTATGCCATACTTATAGAGACGCAAAATCTTGCTTCTCTACACACGCACACAACTTTCTGGACACCTTTGGTTTCCAAGTCCCAGCATGGGAGCTAAAGGAGGATGGACATTTATACCCGTCTCTCAGTTTTACCTCGTTCCATAGAGACGCAAGATTTTGCGTCTCTACAAATGCACCACAAATGAACTGTGCGCACCGTTTTAATGCGCAAGAACGCACAAATTTTGTGCTTCTTATCAAAAAATAATTGCAAAGTCAGTTGCTTATATTCATGGCATACAAGTTGCATTAATTTCTCAATGAAACCATAAAAAAGAATAAATCGAGTTGCGAGGTAAGGCATGAGTACAAAAAAGTCACTGGTTGTTATCGGTAATGGCATGGTTGGTCAAAATTTCTTGACCAGCCTAATGGCAAGCCAGTGCAAAGACAGCTATCACATTACGACGTTTTGCGAAGAGCCACGGGCAGCGTATGACCGAGTGCATTTGTCGTCTTTTTTCTCAGGAAAAACAGCCGCCGATTTGGCTATGGCAGATGAAGATTTTTTTGCCAGCAACGGTATCACCATCCATCTAGGCGACAAGGCCGACCACATAGACCGCAACAACAAAACCGTCACTTCTGCAAAAGGCATTACGATTGCCTATGATACGTTGGTGCTGGCAACGGGATCTTATCCTTTTGTCCCGCCCGTGCCAGGGCATGACCGCCCTAACTGTCTGGTTTACCGCACCATTGAAGATCTGGAGGCGATGGCGAATGCCGCAAAATCAAGTAAGGTCGGTGTTGTCGTAGGCGGTGGTTTATTGGGTCTGGAAGCGGCCAAGGCATTGACCGATTTGGGGCTGGAGACGCATGTCGTGGAATTTGCACCGCGTTTGATGGCGGTTCAGCTCGATGAATTTGGCGGTGCAATGCTAAGGCGTAAGGTTGAAGCTTTGGGCTTGCAGGTACATACTGGCAAAAACACTACCTTAATTACCGATGGCGATCAGTGCGTGAACAAGATGTGCTTTGCCGATGGCGAAGAGTTGGAAACCGACATCGTGCTGTTTTCAGCAGGCATTCGCCCACGTGATGACATTGCCCGTGCTTGTGGCTTGGATGTAGGCCCGCGTGGCGGCATCGTCATTGATAACCAATGCAAAACTTCCGATCCTGCTATTTACGCTATCGGCGAATGTGCGCTGTGGAACGGCATGATCTATGGCTTAGTTGCCCCAGGTTATGCAATGGCACGTACCGTGGTTGCCGATCTTGCGGCTGAAACCGCCAGTTTTACCGGTGCGGACATGAGCACCAAGCTCAAACTGATGGGCGTTGATGTCGCCAGTATCGGCGATGCCCACGCCAAGTCGCAAGGAGCGCTGGTTTACACTTACCAAAATGGTGCAAGCGAAGTCTATAAACGGCTTGTGGTCAGTCAGGACAAAAAACAATTGCTAGGTGCCGTGTTGGTCGGCGAAGTGTCCGGTTACGGTACGTTGTTGCAGTACTGCTTGAATGGCATCGAACTGCCGGAGAATCCAGATTCCTTGATCCTGCCGCATCGTTCGGATGAATCGGTCGGTTTAGGCCCTGATGCCCTGCCGATGTCGGCGCAAATCTGTTCCTGCTATGACGTGACCAAAGGTGGGATATGCCAAGCCATTGAGGCAGGATGTACGACAATCGGTGCGTTAAAGGCAGAGACCAAGGCATCCACTGGCTGTGGCGGCTGCGCGCCCCTGCTGAAATCGGTGATGGACTGCGAATTGCTCAAGCACGGTATAGAAGTTAATACCGACATTTGCGAACACTTTCCCTACACCCGTCAGGATTTGTATAACCTTGTGGTTGTCGAGCAAATCAAAACCTTTGATGACCTGCTGGATGTTCACGGCAAAGGCAAAGGCTGCGACATTTGTAAACCCGCCATCGGTTCTATTCTGGCGTCGTACTGGAACGAATACGTATTGGCTAAAGAGCATTTGGGTTTGCAGGATACCAATGACACGTTTCTGGCGAATATGCAAAAAGACGGCACCTACTCCGTCGTACCGCGTATTACGGGCGGGGAAATCAGCCCGGACATGTTGATTGCACTCGGTCAGGTCGGTAAGAAATATAAGCTCTACACCAAGATTACTGGTGGTCAGCGCGTGGACTTGTTTGGTGCGCGGGTTGACCAATTACCGCATATCTGGAAGGAATTGATTGATGCGGGTTTCGAGTCCGGGCATGCTTACGGCAAATCCTTACGTACCGTGAAATCCTGTGTCGGCAGTTCGTGGTGCCGCTACGGGATTGACGACAGCGTGGGTTTGGCAATTGAATTGGAAAATCGTTACAAAGGCTTGCGTTCGCCGCATAAGCTCAAGTTTGCCGTATCTGGTTGTACCCGCGAATGTGCGGAGGCACAG
>JAYVGW010000038.1:0-3331 GCA_043771735.1 Methyloglobulus sp. | reverse complement strand
GTCTTATCGATAACCAGAATTTGGTTATCGAACGTTGTGCCGTATTTCGCATACTCCTTACCGGATATGCCGACATTCGCACGAACCGTGTATTTTTTCTGTAGTTCGCTCCACCATTTGCTGAATGCCGGACGATCTGCCGCCATCCCATTGCCGACAATAGCCACCAGTCGTCCGCCATACTGTAGACGTTTTAAAGATTGCTCAATGTGTCTAGCACCGTTTGTCGTGTCCCGCTGTCCCTGCACTCGTCCCGCTGTCGATGAAAAAGGGGGATTCGTCACAATAACCGTGGGAACTATATCTTTCGGTAATACGTTGTCCAACTGCTCCGCATTCTCCTTAAATAGCTTCGCTTGCGGAAATAGGTCAGCAAGCAAGGCTTGCCGCCGTGAAGATAATTCATTAAGCACGATCTCTGCACCGACAATTTTTGACCATATAGCTAGGTCGCCAGTACCGGCCTGAGGCTCCAACATGACATCGCCAGGTTTAACATTAGCCACCCAACTAGCCACAAACGATAAGGCAGGGGGGGTGCTGAACTGTTGAAACTCATCCATTTCCTCATCACGTCTAGTTTGCGTGGGTAGTTTTTGAATGCGGCTGGTTAGATCGATTGCCTTGTTTGTTGCCCAGGCCGCATCTTGATCAGTCCAGTCGGCATTCTCAGTGTTGAAAAGATGGATATTGAAAGCCGCCTCCATCGCATCATAGGCATCTTTTGAAGAGTAAACGCCTTCGGCTTGAGTTCCGCCAAAAGCGCGATTAGCTTGCTCAGTTAATAATTTACTGGTGATTTCACCCTCCTTGTCCAGTTGTTCAGCTAAACGCAGTGCGAGAATATGACGAGATTTATCAATAGAAACTATTATGTTATCGACATCCTTTTCTTTTGTTTGGACTGAAACATTGGTCAATACAGGCTCATCGGCAACCACTAGCCAATCAGCAAATAAGTCCTTTTGATCTGGGTTAGGTATTTTTGCCATGGTTGTCGCCTAATCAAGGTCTATTGAGTCAACACTACTTTCCAACGCATCACTTTCGCTTAATGCGTCCTCAACGAAAGCCCCGGCCATTTCTGCTTCTTCCGGGTCGAACTCGACAATCGCACCGGGAACCATTGCATCGGTCAATTTCTCGGCCAATATATCAACAGCATCCCCTTCGCCGATGAGGGTGTCGGCATTAAGATCGAACTTATTCGAATCGGTCATATCGGAATTACCTAGCTTGTTGTTATTACTGATTTCATTATTCATTGCTTGCACCTTGTTGTTTGTTAATGTTGTAATCAGGCTTACCCTTTATATCCGGGTAAGTTTGCTTGCACCCTGGAAAACCACTACATCCCCACCAAAACGTCCCTTTTTTCTTACCTGTGCGGCGAGATAGCCCCTTTCCACACAACATACATTTATGCAATTCAGACACAAGCGGCGCTTGTTTCGCCACTGGCTTACCGGCCTTATCTTCGCAAGCATACTTGCAGCCATCGGCAAAACCGGTACAGCCCCAAAAGAACTCATTTTTTTCTTTCTTCTTGATTCGTCTAAGAGGCTTGCCGCAATCCGGGCAAGGCGGCGCATTAACTTTTCTGCCGATCCCATTCTGCTTGACGCCAGCGACCTCGGAACTGATGTATTCCATGAGTTCGGTAACAAAAGAAACCGCATCTCGTTCTCCTGCCTGAATAGCCTTTTGCTGTTCATGCCACAATGCCGTCATATCGGGATACTTGGCCTGATCCGGCAAGGTGTCGTAAAACTCTCTAGCGGTCGGTGTGCTGATAATGTTTTTGCCCTTCTCCGCCAGATAGCCGCGTTCAAACAGCGTCGCAATAATGGTGTCCCGTGTAGCCGGTGTGCCGATACCGCCATGCTCCCCTTCTTTGCCATTGTCTTTATCGACCAATAGCTTCCGTAGACGATCATCACGAACATACTGAGCCACACGGGTAAGGTCTGTTAATAAGGTCGCTATCGTGTATAGCGGCCTTGGTTTCGTTTCCATTTGATTAGCGGTGGCATCTGTACAGTCGCCACCCTGCCCTGCCTTCAATACTCGAAGATCAAGGGTAAGATCGTTTTCATCGCCCTCTAAATCCTCATTGCCCACATCGTTTTTATAGAGCATCTTCCAACCGGCCAAGGTCGTCACATTCGAGCGAACACCAAATCGATGCTTTGCAGCTTCGACAAACACATCTGTTTGGTCGTACTGATGCTTAGGCCAGAATTGCGCGACATACGCGCGGGCAATCAGCAGGTAGATTTTTTGCTCCCCGTCCGTCAACTTACCAAAATCGGCGGTAGCTTCCGTCGGAATAATGCCGTGATGAGCACTTACCTTGCCGGAATTGAATGCCCTGCTTTTGATGGCCGGGTCAGCCCTTTGCGCGACAACGGTTAACGTGGGAGCGGTTTGAGCAATAGCGGCCAATACACTCGGTGCATCGGCATGTTGATCGTCACTGAGATATTCACAATCACTGCGGTTATAAGTAATGAGCTTGTGTTTTTCTCGCAGCGATTGAGTGATGTCCTTGGTCTGGTTTGGCATAAAACCGAACTTGCGCGACGCGTCCGTTTGCAGCTTTAACAGATTGTATGGCAACGGTGGATGTTGTTCTTTCTTCTTAGTAGCCGCGCTGATGATCGATGCCGCCGCACCCTTAACAGTATCTGCGATACCTTGGGCGTGAACCTGTTCGGTAAGACGGCCTTTTTCGTCAACAGGATCACCCTCGACAATTTGATAACGGGCGGGGAAAGCCACGCCGTCAACGCTAAACTGTCCAGTGACGTTGTAGTAATAGCTTTTAGTGTGCGCCTCAAATTCCCTATCTCTTCGGACAACTAACCCAACAATAGGCGTTTGCACACGGCCAACACTCAAAACGCCCTGATAACCTGCCTTACTTGCAGCCAGCGTATAGGCACGGCTCATGTTATACCCGTAAAGCTGATCACCAACACTACGGGCTTCCGCTGCGGCAGACAAACCCGCAAACTCGCGATTGTCTCGCATAGCCGTGAGTGACCGTTTCACTACACTGATATTGTTGTCGTTGATTAGCAAACGCATTACCGGCAAATGACAGGCCGCATAAGTCAAGATTTCATCAACCAATAGCTGCCCTTCGTCATCGGGGTCGCCTGCATGAACGATGCTATCGGCTTGCTTTAATAAATTGGTAATAATCTTGAGCTGATCTTTTTTATCGCCTGATGGTTTCTTTTGCCAAGGGATGTGTGAGATAGGCAAATCGTCCATAGCCCACTTGCCATACCGAGGATCGTAGTCTTCCGGGTCTAGCAATTGCAGC
>JAYVGW010000037.1:0-2718 GCA_043771735.1 Methyloglobulus sp. | reverse complement strand
CCAACAAGAGTGAAGATGAAGAAGGTTTATTGCAGTTTTTCAAAGAATTTTCTTTCCCCGGCGGCATCGGCAGCCACTGTACGCCCGAAACACCTGGCTCCATTCATGAAGGCGGCGAGCTGGGCTATAGTGTTTCTCATGCTTATGGTGCCGCATTCGATAATCCAGATTTACTGGTGACAGTGATGGTGGGCGATGGTGAAGCGGAAACAGGCCCGTTGGCAACGTCCTGGCATTCCAATAAATCCCTTAATCCAATCCGCGATGGTGCGGTATTGCCGATACTGCATCTTAACGGTTACAAAATCAACAATCCGACACTCTTGTCACGCATTTCCCATGAGGAACTGGAACGCTTGTTTCAGGGTTACGGTTATACGCCATACTTCGTGGAAGGCAGTGATCCCGAGACGATGCACCAGCTTATGGCGGGCGTTCTCGAACATTGTGTACTGGAAATTCGCCGCATTCAGGAAGAAGCACGCCGCACCGGACTTCCAACGCGGCCACGCTGGCCGATGATTGTATTACGTAGCCCGAAAGGATGGACGGGGCCCAAAGAAGTGGATGGACATAAAGTCGAAGGCTTTTGGCGTTCCCATCAGGTACCCCTTGCAAGCGTGAAAGAAAACCCTGCACATCTGAAAATGCTGGAAGACTGGTTGCGCAGTTACAAACCCGAAGCATTATTTGATACGACGGGCAAATTGATCCCTGAGCTTAAGGCGCTAGCGCCCAAAGGCACGCGGCGCATGAGTGCAAATCCTCACGCTAACGGTGGTTTGCTTCGCAAAACTCTGCGGACGCCAAATTTTCAGGATTATGCATTGGCAGTGGAAAGTCCCGGTAAAGTCACGGCAGAGAACACGCGTCCACTGGGTAAATTCCTGCGCGATATCATGAGCGATAACATGGGCAATTTTCGCGTGTTCGGCCCCGATGAAAACAGCTCCAACAAGTTGGACGACATTTATAAAGCCAGTAAAAAAACCTGGTTGGCTGATTACTTACCCGAAGATGCTGACGGCGGCGAACTGTCGCCGGACGGTCGAGTGATGGAAATGCTGTCCGAACATACACTGGAAGGCTGGCTTGAAGGTTATTTGCTAACAGGTCGTCACGGTTTCTTTTCGACCTACGAAGCTTTTGTACATATTATTGACTCTATGTTCAATCAGCACGCTAAATGGCTGGCTATGTCCAAGAAAGTCCCCTGGCGCGCGGCTGTATCATCGCTCAACCTGCTGATTACCTCTACAGTTTGGCGGCAGGATCACAATGGCTTCACTCATCAGGATCCAGGATTTCTCGACTTGGTCGTGAATAAAAGTCCGTCTGTGACCCGTATTTATTTGCCACCGGACGTTAACTGTCTGCTTTCCGTCGCCAACCATTGTCTGAACAGCACCGACTACATTAACGTGATTGTGTGCGACAAGCAGAAGCATCTGCAATACCTCGATATGGATGCAGCGATTAAACACTGCACCAAAGGCTTAAGTATTTGGGAATGGGCAAGCAATGATAATGGGGTTGAACCTGATCTGGTGATGGCAAGTGCGGGTGATATTCCTACCAAGGAGGCCCTGGCTGCAACCGTGTTGCTGCGTGGACACTTTCCACAACTCAAGATTCGTTTTATCAATGTGGTCGATTTATACAAATTGGTACCCAGCAGCGAGCATCCGCATGGCCTTTCTGATCGCGATTTCGACAGCCTGTTTACCCTGGATAAACCAGTCATTTTCAACTTCCATGGTTATCCCTGGCTAATCCATCGACTGGCTTATCGCCGCAATAACCACCATAACCTGCATGTTCGGGGTTACAAGGAAAAAGGCAGCATCAACACACCGCTGGAACTGGCGATTCAAAACGAAACTGACCGTTTCAGTCTGGCCATTGATGCTATCGATCGTATTCCTGCCTTACGGGTATCGGGCGCTCACGTTAAAGAAAAGCTGCGTGACCAGCAAATCGAATGCCGTAATTATGCTTATGAGCATGGCATCGACAGGCCGGAAGATGATAAATGGCAATGGCCTTACTGATAAGATGACTGAGCGAGATTTCTAAAATGAGCTTGAAAATTTATTTACTCCGCCACGGTGAGACAGAGTACAGCCAACGGGGCGCTTATTGCGGAGCGCTTGACCCTGAATTGACGCCTGAAGGCAATCAAATGGCGCAGGCTTTCGCTGATGCCTATCGTTCGATACCCTGGATAGATATTTATGTCAGCCCCATGAAACGAACCATCGCGACGGCAAAACCTTTATGCGATGCGTTAGGTCTACCCATGCAGATCAGGGATGGCCTTCGGGAAATCGGTTATGGCGCATGGGAGGATCGGGAGCAGGAAGACATTCGAGTACACTATGAAAAGGATTACATACGCTGGCTGACAGAACCCGCATGGAACCCGCCGACCAATGGCGAAACTGCTGTCCAGGTTGCCAGTCGCGCCCTTCCGGTCATCACCGAAATAGAATCCAGGTATAAAAGCGGCAATGTGTTGGTGGTATCCCATAAGGCCACGATACGCATTATCCTCTGTAGTCTGATGGGCATTGATATTGGCCGTTACCGTGATCGTATTGACGCACCCGCAGCCTCCGTGAGCATTATCAAGTTCGATGTTCATGGGCCAATGCTGGAGGTCTTGGGTGACCGCAATTATATGCCCAAGCTCCTGCGCGAACGAGCAGGAACTTGATG
>JAYVGW010000036.1:0-8829 GCA_043771735.1 Methyloglobulus sp. | reverse complement strand
CGCATCATGTCCAAACTGGACGAAACCGCACCCCATGAAGTCATCCTGGTATTGGATTCAGGTACAGGTCAAAATGCCCTGTCGCAAGCAAAGTTGTTCAATGAGGCGATTGGTTTGACGGGACTTGTCCTGACCAAACTGGACGGCACCGCAAAAGGCGGGGTTATTTTTGCGTTAGCCAAACAGACCGGCATTCCCATCCGCTTCATAGGCGTAGGCGAAGGCATTGATGATCTCCAGGATTTTAATGCGGAAACCTTTGTTGATGCCTTGTTCGTCAAAGACTGAAATCTGCCGCCATGCTAAAGTTTGAAAACGTCTACAAACGCTATGCCGAGACGGGCGATATCCTGAAGAATGTCAGCTTCCATCTGCGCCAGGGCGAAATCGCCTTCCTTACCGGACATTCCGGTGCAGGCAAAAGTACCGTGTTGAAATTGATTGCGGTCATGGAACGCGCCACGCGAGGCGATATTGTGTTGGATGGGCAAAAATTGAGTGCCGTTAAAGAGCGCCATGTGCCGTATATTCGCAGGAAAATGGGCTTTATCTACCAAGACTATAAGCTGCTCCAAGACCGTACCGTGTTTGATAACGTCGCTTTGCCTTTAGTTATTGAAGGCTACGGGCATCATGAGATTTCACGGAGGGTGCGTGCGGCTTTGGATAAAGTGGGCTTATTGGGGAAAGAAAAGAAATTTCCGCTGGGATTGTCAGGTGGGGAGCAGCAGCGCGTCGGCATTGCCAGGGCGGTCGTCAACAAGCCGCCGATGATTATTGCCGATGAACCAACGGGCAACCTCGATCCCGAATTGTCTGCGGAAATTATGGCATTATTTGAGCAATTTCAAAATGTTGGCGTTACCATCCTGATTGCGTCCCACGATATTTCCTTGATACAACGAATGAACCATCGCGTCTTAAGGCTGGACCACGGCCAATTGGTGGCGAGTTAAGCGATGAAGCAGATTGATAAATACCCGCATAAGCCCAAGGCCGTGAAGCCTGACGTACGCCAAACACAAAAGGCAGGCGGTAATATAAGTGATCGTTTTAAAGCCTACCGCGACCAACATGCACAATCCCTGTTTTCTAGCCTTGGTCGTTTGTTTTCCACGCCATTCACTTCCACGATGACGATAGGCGTGTTGGCGCTTGCTATCGCACTGGCGAGTGGCTTTTACCTGGTCGTGGTCAATTTGCAGCAATTGACAGCCGGATTGGAAGCCAGCAATAAAATCTCCCTGTTTTTGCGCGAAGAAATCTCAGAAGCCCATGCCAGCAAATACGCCGATAACATCCGCAAAAATCCCGATGTCCAAGACGTAAAAGTCATCACCAAAAAACAGGCGATGGCCGAATTCAAGGGTTTTAGCGGCTTTGGCGATGCCATTGATGTGCTGGAGAAGAATCCATTGCCCATCGTGATAGAAGTCTTGCCTAAGGATTCGCTGGTCGATAAGCAAGCCTTGACCAAGTTATTCGAGGATTTTAAAAAATCAACCGAAGTCGATTTTGCCCAGATGGACATGGCCTGGGTTGAACGCTTGCAGTCGATAGTCGCTACCGCCCGCTTAGGCGCAATCCTGTTGGCTATCTTATTGGGATTAGCGGTGTTTTTTATCGCTGGCAACACCATACGCCTGGAAATACACAACCGACGGCAAGAAATCATCATCGCCAAACTGGTCGGCGCAACCAATAGTTTCATCCAACGGCCATTTCTGTATACCGGATTTTGGATCGGCTTCCTCTCTGGGGTTGCCGGATGGTTTATTGCGACCTTGATTATGCTGATATTAAGGCAATCAGTCGAAAACCTTTCCGGTTTGTATAACGGTGCGTTCCATTTGATGTTTTTTAGCTATGCTGAGACCTTCTTATTGCTAGCCATTTCTACTACTTTAGCAGTCGTGGGTTCATGGATAGTCTTGCATTTTCAGATTAAGCAATTGCAGCCGGAATAACAAAAGCCCTCTCCTAAGGGAGAGGGTTGGGTGAGGGGAATCTGGTAAGGTGTCGCTACCGCGACGATTGATTAAATGCCAGTTCCCGCACTGGCAGGCGGGACACTTTTCTTTGCGCGGACAAAGAAAAGTATCCAAAAGAAATCCGCCCGATGCCGCTTGCTTCCTGCGCTTCTCGCATTTACCGGGGGTTGTCAAAAGGGACATCCCTGCCCCTTTGACAACGTGCGGCATCCCTGCCGCACCCCTATCGGGCTATTCCCGATAAATGCTCCGATGCTCGGCGCGGCATACGGGAGATGGGGGTAATTTTAGGTTGGGATGAGCTTATGAACCTTAACGAATATAATGGTCGGCATCGTGTAAAATAACCAATAGTTATGCAGAGAAGCCAAAAAATTTAATGAATTTCAGCACGTGAAAAAAACCACCAGAAAACAAAAGATTCGCAATCTTGAATTTCAACTTAAAGAATTTAAAAGAACTAGAAAAATAGCAGCTCAAAGAAAACACTTTAGGTTTTCTAAGAAAAAATTTTCTTGCTTAACCGAATCAGTTGTTGAAATATCAGCCCCTAAAGAATTTGGACTTATAAAACAAGAAACCAGAGATATACTCTTAAGTTTCTTGAGTAGCATAAAGAGTCATTTAGAAAAAGGGGATAAAGTAAACATTTCGTTCAATGACACTCAGTTTTTACTTCCATGTGGCACATTATGGGCTACAGCAAAAATTGAATACCTAAACAATAAGCATCCGAACAAACTGTCTTGCACGTATCCAAAAAATGAAGTTGTTCACCAATTATTCCAACATATTGGATTACTTGAAAAACTTGGAAAAAGCACAAGAAAAATGGAAATTAATGCTGAAAACGTTAAACATTGGCATTACGTTTCGGGCAAATCGACGGATGATGTCAGTAAATTTAAAACATTGTTGCATTCGTTTTCATTAGCCGAAGACACGAGAACTGGATTATTTGAAAGCATGTCCGAAGCAGTAACTAACACTATTCATTGGGCGTACAAAGACGATCAGCCGAAAGAATGGAGGATGTTTGCCCAATATACAAATGGCAAATTAACTGTGGCAATCTGCGACCTTGGCATGGGAATTCCTTGTTCTTTAAAGGAAAAACCGGAACTAAAAGAATACCTATCGTCTCTTATTCACAAAGCAAAAAATAAACGTGATACATCGTTAATAGAAGTTGCGGTCGAAAGTAACAGAAGTAAAACAAGATTGCCTCATCGTGGTAAAGGGCTAAAGGATATGCTTGAGTTAGTCAAAAACGGAACGGTAGGAGGATTTAGTATCTATAGCAATAAAGGTGCTTTTGATTATAATGCAGCAAATAGAAAAGAATTTGGTAAAGACTTTAAATCAGCAATTAATGGCACAATTATACAATGGCAATTATCCGTGGAGTCCAACCATGAGCAATAAGACAATTTACATTGCAAAAGAATATTCAGAAACACCTGCCGGACGTTACAAAACTGATGGCAATTTTTCTGGTGAACGCTTTAGAGAAGAATTCCTCTATCCTGCGCTTAAAGAAAACCAACTCGTAGAAGTTAATTTAGATGAGGCGTTAGGCTATGGTTCTTCTTTTTTAGAAGAGGCTTTTGGTGGGCTTATTAGGGTAGATGGGCTACAACTAACTGAAATTGAAGATAAGCTAAAAGTCACAAGCTCAAGACCCCTTTATAAAAACAGGATACTGAAATATCTAAAAGATGCTCAACTAGAAAAAAACAAATCTAACTAAACCTATGGATTCTTGTATTTTTGCAGGAATTACATCAGTGATTGCTTTATTTGCTCTGATATATAACAACAGACAGGCAAATTACAGAGAAACACGCAAAGAAATCAGGGCAAAATTGGATCAACTGAATGCCGCGCTGACTACCCTTCTTGATTCATCAAAAAAATACTACCTCGATAAGGACGCTTCATTAATAATCGAAAACGTCAAAATACATGAAACAATCAATACTTGTGAGAGATTCATTGAAGAGCTTGCAAATCTTAATGATGGTATTTCGCTAAAATCGGATTTTTACATTGTTTATGACATGATCACTGGTGGTAGTTTTGAATCTAAAACCCATAAACCAGGCGACCATAATTCTATTCTCTGCAAAAAAGTATCCATCCAAAAAGAATCTCTCATAGCTAAAGCTGAGGATTGGTTCAATAAAAAATATCGTTAGCTAAGTTTATATATTTAGGTTTTACCTCGTATGGTGGGTTAGCTGTACCTCGTACGGTGGGTTAGCTGTAGGGCGTGGTTAGCCGCGCAAAACCACTGTGCCTAAAAAATTACTGGCACTCATCCGCGGCGTAACCCGCCGAATGTGATGGACTTCGACATGGTGGATTACGACGCGCGGAAATACTTTGCTTATCTTTAAAGCTGGTTGTTTTGCGCGTCTAATCCACCCTACTATGCTTATCTGAAAAATAAGAGATTTTTCGCGTTATTCCTCCCTACAAGCCTTCGGCAATCACCTATTCCCGTATGCCGCGCCGAGTCCCGTAGGTGGTAAGGGCGGAGAATCGCCAATTCTTCTAAAAATCTAGGTTGAACTTTTCAACATTATTGGCACTCTTATCCGCCGAGTGCTAAAATTACGGTACACAAACTTTTTGGAGTTGCTAATGAGTGATGCGATTACATTGCCCGTGAATTTGTCGGTTGGTACGTTTGATGCTTATTTGAATGTCGTTAGGCAAATGCCTAAGTTGACGCCTGAACAAGAACGCGAGTTGGCGGTTCGGTTTCGGGACACTGGCGATTTGGCGGCGGCGCGTGAATTGGTTATGGCAAACCTGCGCTTTGTCGTCCATGTTGCCCGTGGCTATAGTGGCTATGGCTTGTCCATGCCGGATATCATCCAGGAAGGCAATGTCGGCTTGATGAAGGCGGTCAAACGCTTCGATCCTGAAATGGGCGTACGTTTAGTGTCGTTTGCCGTGCATTGGATCAAGGCGGAAATCCATGAATTCGTCATCAAAAATTGGGGCATCGTCAAGGTTGCCACCACGAAAGCGCAACGTAAGCTGTTCTTTAACCTGCGTAAATCCAAGCAGGATTTAGGTTGGCTGTCAAACGACCAGGCAGAAGCGATTGCAAATGACCTGAATGTGCAAGTCAGTGCGGTGTTTGAAATGGAAAAGCGGCTGGGCAATAGGGACACGTCCTATGATATGCCTGTCGATGAGAAATCTGAAGAAACTTATGTGGAACCCGCCAGCTATTTATACCAGCAAAACGATGATCCGGCGGTTATGCTGGAAAACGCCGAATGGCGTGGGCATGAGCAAAAATTGTTGTCAAAAGCATTGGATCAACTGGACGAACGCAGCCTGGATATTGTCTCCAGCCGCTGGTTGGCGGAAGATAAGGCAACTTTGCACGAGCTTGCCGAACGCCACCAGGTGTCCGCCGAAAGGATCAGGCAACTTGAGCAAAATGCCATGAAAAAGCTGCGGGAAGCGGTGGTTTTCGAGGCTTAGTTTTTTAAGGTCAGTTTATACAAAGGCTTAGGGTGTAAGTTCTAAGCCTTTTTTATTGCCCTTTCGTTTTAGATTATCTTCAAGATGGGTTCATCAGCCCCAAAAGCGCATGGGCATGCTCTGCCGCTTCGTGTCCCAGTGCGGTCAAATAGCCGCCGTCTTCCAGCGTTACCAAACCTTTGTCATAAAGCCGTCGAGTCGCTTCAATAGCGGCAGGTGCGGCAGTTGTGTGGACTTTTATACCTTCTAGTGTAGTCGTCAGTTTGTAGCGGACGAGAATGTTCAGTTCGTCCAGGTTTTCTTGGGTAAATTGCATCGTATGGCCTCAGGTATATGTGATCGGGGCAGACTAAAATCAAATCAATCCACTGCCAACAATAGTATAGGGAAACCGTATTTAGTCGTAGCAATATTTAAGGAAACCTCTAATGATTCAAAAATCTCCTTCCCCCTTCGGGGGAAGGTTGGGATGAGGGGATTAAAATCAATCTGTTACGCCCCTCACCCTAGCCCTCTCCCAATGGGAGAGGGGATTATTAGAGATAAGTATGCGTAGATTAGCTCGATAAGTGCTGTTGCCACTCGGCAATCCTGGCTTTCAAAACCGCTAAATTGAAGGTGGTCAATTGCCGCTGTTTTAGCAGTTGTTTTCCTGCGACCCAAACATCCGTCACCTGTTGCCTGCTGGCGGCATAAACGATTTGCGAAACCGGGCAATAAAGTGGCAGTGTTTCCAGATGATCCAGGTCTATCGCAATGACATCGGCGGATTTGCCGACAGTTAACGAGCCGGTTTCCTGTTCTAAACCGAGCGCTTTCGCGCCGTTGATGGTCGCCATCCGTAAGGCGGTCATAGCGGGTACGCTGCTGGCATCTTGGGCGACGGCTTTGGCGAGCAGGGCGGCAGACCGCATTTCGCCCAGCATATCAATATCATTATTGCTGGCCGCGCCGTCAGTACCTAAGGCGACGTTAATACCTGCATTAAGGCATAGTGCAACAGGGCAAAAGCCGCTGGCGAGCTTTAAATTAGATTCAGGGCAATGCACGATATGGGCGCCGGATTCCGCAATTAAACGGATTTCATCGCTGGTTAATTGCGTCATGTGGACGGCGATAAAGGACGGGTTGAGCAGCCCAAGGTTATGTAGCCGCTGCAAAGGCCGTAGGCCGGTATTGGCCCACGCCTCTTCGACTTCATGCAAGGTCTCATGGACGTGCATAGTGATGGGTATTTCTAGCTCGTCCGCCAACGTCCTGATTTTTTGTAAAGGATCGTCGGATACGGTGTAAGGCGCATGGGGTGCAAAGGATGTCGTAATCAGCGGTTGATGCCGTAGTTGATCGTGGATATCCAGCCCTTTTGCGATATAAGCCGCGCTGTTTTCAGCCCACACGGTGGGAAAGTCGATCACGATCAATCCCACACAGGCACGTATGCCATGATGTATGGCTTGTTGGGCTGTTATGTCCGGGAAAAAGTACATATCATTGAAACAAGTCGTCCCGCCCAGTATCATTTCGGCTATCGCCAAATCCGTGCCATCCCTGACGTAAGCCTCGCTCATCCATTTTTGTTCCAACGGCCAGATATGGTTTTGCAACCAGACCATTAAGGGCAGGTCATCGGCAATACCGCGCATTAAGGTCATTGCGGCGTGGGTGTGGCAATTGATGAAACCGGGCAATAAGGCATGCGTGGACAGGTTTTCGGTCATTGTGCCTTGATACTTCTGCTTGGCCACATCCGTGGGCAGGAGGTCGATAATCCGGCCTTTATCGATAACCAGGCTATAATTTTCTAAGGTTACGGATTCCGGTTCAACGGGTATAATCCAGCGGGCGTGGAGTAGGGTATCGACGACGATCATGAGAGTTTCCAGATTTAGGTGCCTAAGTTCTAGCTACACAGCAGTTAGTGTAAATAATAGAACACGGATGGCAAGGGTTTGACTGATATGCACAGATAAAAAAATAAAATCCGTTTAAATCCGAACAATCAGCGTCATCCGTGTTCTATTGCGGGGCATACGCTGAGTAGTAGCCGCCTCAAATTATAACTTTTTACCGTGAGTTTCAATTAAATAAATGACAAGACATAAACAATCCGGTGTCCTTGCCTTGCAATGGACAGGGCGTAGCCTAAAAGTGCTGGATCAACGGCAGTTGCCTGGCAAGATCGTCTATGATGAATATACCGATGCCCTAGGCGTTGCCGAAGCCATCGCCACCATGCGTGTGCGCGGCGCACCAGCGATTGGCATTGCCGCCGCTTATGGCGTAGTGCTTTCGGTGGCCCAGCATTATGCCCAGGCGGTTTATACCTGGCCGCAGCTCGTCCAGGCCGATATTGAAACCTTGGCAAAGTCCAGGCCGACGGCGGTCAACTTGTTTTGGGCTTTAAACCAGATGAAAGCGATTTTGGACGAACGCGACGACAATCCATTACCGGATATCCTTGCCTGCGCAGAAAAAATCCATGCCGATGATATTGCCGCCAATCTCAAAATGGGCGAGTTGGGCGCGGATATCCTGGTGAATCCCAGGGGCATCATAACGCACTGCAATACCGGGGCATTGGCCACTGGGGGCTATGGCACGGCACTGGGCGTCATAAGGAGTGCGTATGCACGCAAACCTGTCAAAATCTATGCAGGGGAGACGCGGCCTTGGCTGCAAGGGCAACGCTTGACGGTATGGGAATTGGCGCAAGATGAAATTCCGGTAACGCTGATTGCCGATTCTGCCGCCGCCTGGTTGATGAAATCGGGCGCTATCGACTGGGTGATCGTGGGCGCTGACCGTATTGCGCTGAATGGGGATGTCGCCAATAAAATCGGCACTTATTCCTTGGCCGTGCTAGCTAAACAGCACGGTGTTAAGGTGATGGTGGTTGCCCCGACTTCGACGATAGACCGTACAATCCTATCCGGAGACCACATTGAAATTGAACAGCGTCGGCAAAGCGAATTGTTACCCACTTGTTATCAAGATAATCCCTTCATAAGCGCTTGGAACCCCGTTTTTGATGTCACTCCGGCGGAATTAATTTTAGCCATCGTGACCGAGCGGGGGGTGGTGTTTAATCCCGCTACGAATGGGGTGGGCGGCTTGTAATTTGTTGGGGTTATGCCTACCCAAACTATCATGCTGTAAAATTCAGCCATATAGAAATCAACAAGGGGTGCTGTGTCGGTAACACCGGCATAAGCGTAGTTAACCCCTTAAATTCTTTTACAAAAATTGCACTTTTGGACTGAATTCGCGTCCAATGTCTGTTGGACTTAAGAGTGGAAGCCACCTCGTTTAATCACCAAGAAAACGCCATGAATTT
>JAYVGW010000035.1:0-2617 GCA_043771735.1 Methyloglobulus sp. | reverse complement strand
GCGTTTCCTGAGCTGGCAAACAGAATATTGACCACACTTGCGATCAGTGCTTGTTTAAAGTGCTTCATTGTAGACTTAAAAAAGTTATAAAAATCGCAGCTTGGCAGTTTTTTCCAATGCGGGTTGGCGATTAGTATATGGTAAAATAAACAGGAATAAACAAATAAAAACAAAAAATAATAATTTCTTATTTAGAAAAAATAAGCCACTTAAAACCAATTGCAAAATTTAAGAATGGGTGGGCTGTAGGGTGAGTTAGTTGCGCAATTATTTATTTTTTTAAACTATATCAAGTTGTTGAGCGCACGTAACCCACCATTGGATAGTTATGAAAGTAGAATTTATTGATAAAGCCGCCACATCATTGTGTAACAAACTTAAGCCCAATCAGCAGCAAAACCGAAGCCAGCACTGGCCGTAAATAATATTCGGGAATTTTTGCACTTAAATGACTGCCAATCCAGATGCCGGGAAGTGAGCCGACCAACAAGCTGCCCAGCAACGTCAGGTCAACATTGCCTAACATAAGATGCCCCCAGCCAGCGACAGCGGTAAGCGGGATGGCGTGGGCGAGATCAGTGCCGACAATTTTTAAGGTGCTTTCGCGCGGGAAAAGGAACAGCAAGGCGACAGTGCCCAGCGCACCAGCACCCACGGACGACAAGGTGACCAACACGCCCAAGATTGCGCCGGTAAGTACGGTTGCAGGTATTTGCCAACGCGGCGAGAAACGTCCGGCATTCATCATGTTGCTGTAGTCATCGTCGAGTTGTCCCAAGGCTAGGGATTTACGCAGTATAACCGCACGAACTATCAAAGCACAGGAAGTCAGTATGAGGGCAATGCCAAGGGAGTAAGTAATCAGCCCCGTGGTTTCCTTGCCAATCTCCATATAATGCTTGATGGCAAACAAAGTTAGGACAGCAAAAGGCAAGCTGCCCAACGACAGCCAGGCGACAATTGGCCAATCCACTGAGCGGTGCTTGCCATGATGCACAAACACCCCGGCCGTTTTGGTGATGGCGGCATATAAGAGGTCAGTTCCTACTGCTATTGATGCCTTAAAACCGAATAAAAACACCAGCAACGGTGTCATCAACGAGCCACCACCAACACCGGTAATACCGACCAATAAGCCCACCGCAAAACCCGAAGCCGAGTACATCAAATTCATGAAAAATAATCCTTGTTGAAAGTATGGTTGTAATGGCAGGTACTATACCATTCACGTATTACATTATTTAATAATATGTTATGCTAATCTTATGCTATTTAGTCATAAAGAAAGATTTAATGAACCTGATTCAATTACGTTATATTCGTGAAATTGTCCGCCAAAACTTAAGTGTTTCGCAAGCTTCCGAAACCTTGCATACCTCGCAATCAGGGGTTAGCAGGCAGGTTCAGCTACTGGAAGAAGAGCTTAACTTGCAGATTTTCCAACGTAACGGCAAGCGGCTGATTGGCGTTACCGAGCCGGGCAAGATCATCGTGAACCTGGCAGAACGGGTGCTGCGCGAGCTGGAAAACATCAAGCGTGTTGGCGAGGAGTTCACCCAAAAGCACAAAGGGACGTTGACTATTGCGACAACCCACACCCAAGCGCGTTATTTCCTGCCCGTTGCAGTCAAACAATTCATGCACGATTATCCCGATGTTGCGCTGACCATCCATCAGGGCAATCCCACCCAGGTCGCCGAGCAGGTGGTCAGCGGCGAGGCCGATATTGGCATTGCCACCGAAACCATCAGTACGTATGAAAAGCTGTTGTGCTTGCCTTGTTACCAGTGGAACCGCTGTATTGTCGCGCCGAGAGGCCATCCGTTATGGGATGACCTTCCGCTTACCCTGGAAACAATCGTCCGCTATCCCTTGATTACTTATGATTTTACCTTTACGGGTGGTTCGGTCGTCAAACGTGTGTTCAATCAGGCAGGGCTTGAGCCGAATGTGGTGCTGACCGCCATTGATGCGGATGTAATTAAAACTTACGTCAACCTAGGTTTGGGTGTCGGCCTGCTGGCTGCGATGGCATACGACCAAGAGCGCGACGGAAATTTGCGGATGTTGGATGCCAGCCATTTATTTCCTGCCAGCACCACTTATATTGGCTTGCGCCGGGATGCGTTTTTACGCGATTATGTCTACGATTTTATTCATATATTGGTGCCAGAATTAAACCGAAATACCGTCTTGGCAGCACTTAAATGAGTGCTGCTTACCAACTGCAAAATATTCGTTTTGACTATGGCGATAAGACAGTCTTGTCATTGTCGGAGTTAAGCATTGATGCAGATAAGGTCACTGCCTTAGTCGGGCCAAACGGTTGCGGCAAAAGCACCTTATTGAATTTGCTCGCTTTTGTCGAACAGCCAAGCAACGGTCACATCCTGTTTTTTGGTGAACAGGTCAAGCCGGACAAATCGTGTGGCTATCGGCAACGTATCGGTTATTTGCCGCAAAAGCCTTATATGTTGCGCGGAACCGTTTTGGATAATCTCAGTCTGGCGTTGAAACTGAGAGGCATACCCAAAGGTTTATGGCAGCATAAGATTGATAAGGTTCTGGAACGCCTGAATATTAGCCATCTCAAGACTGATAAGGCCGCGAGCTTATC
>JAYVGW010000034.1:0-7101 GCA_043771735.1 Methyloglobulus sp. | reverse complement strand
GGCAGCCGCAGGCATTAGCGGTCGCGTTAAGTTTTTGCCGCTTGCTTGGGCTGGGATGCCCAAAACAAGCTTTCGCAAAAATAGCGACTCCCTTCTTTTAGGGGTGATTTTGGCAGCCCTCGGGGCTGCTCCAAATTTCACCCATTGGTACAATCTGGCAGCCCTTGGGGCTGCTAACAACCGTCAAGCCCCCTGCTTCGCAGGGGCGTTATGACTGAGTTATATGAATAGAGCGATTTTCCACCCTATCCATTATAGGCTTGCCGAGTAGTTACGACAGTTTGAAAAAAATAGTTTGAGGGCCGTCCATTGTTATTGACCACAAAAGCTCTCAAACAAGCTTTTGCAAAAAATAGTGGCCCCCTTATTAATTGCCCTCAATGAACCCACAAGGACAACCCAATTGCGACCGAAAGTAATTAACTCGGATTAGGTTTCGGAAAACTTTTACCAGATTATCACCAAAGCCCGTGGCCAACCCTGAGCTTTTGATGGTTGGGATAGTCGAAACGACCGTCCATTTTTCCATAGATTAGGTCATTTGATGACCACGTTCCCTAAAAAGGTCACGCCGCTTGGGCTGGTATTGGTCATGGGTACCGAATAAGTGGTGTTATTGCTGACTGATACGCCGGAAAGTGTAATGCCTGGAACCATCATTATGGCTTGGCCTCTTGGTTGGTGGAACTTATTGTTAGCAACCGTTGATTGGGTCACCCCGGGATATGAAAACACGATATGACCGTCCCTGTATGAATTCGGATAAGAAAAATCATTGTTGAGTATCTTAATGCCGGAAGACAGGTTTCCGTTACCGCTATATACCTGTATGCCCCACCCGCGTTTTGTGCTGAAGAACTTGTTATCATTTATGGTAACATTATTAACTCCGTCAAGGTATATGCCATGGTCATGGTTTTGGTAATACGCATTATCTGGTTTACAGCCATTTTCGTCGGGTGCATAACGGCCGATGTCATGGATTATATTGTTGGCAATGGTAATTGATGAACTCTTGTCAAAGTACATCCCATCAAGGCCATAACCGGTGCTAGTGCATTCGCGCCCGATATCGTGGATCAGGTTTCCATTTATTTCAATATTATTAACTTCATTCGCAATTAATCCTGATTTGGCGAACCCATATATTTCAAACCCTTCTATGTTCACATAGGCAACACCGGGCTCGAAACCCCAACCATATTTGCTTAGGTTATTCCTGCCATCCAGTTTTGCGCCTGATGGGTGTTCTGCCTTGAATGTTACCGGTTTACCCGCAGTGCCACCATAGTTGATATTGACCAAAGCGAAATCGGTTGTAGTGTATGTTCCGTCCTTGACTATCACGGTGTCCCCAGGGTGGACGATGTCTGCTGCTTTCTGGATGGTTTTTAATGGTCTAGTAGAAGTTCCTGTGAAACTGTTGTTCCCAGCTACCGAATCTACATAGTATGTCACCGAAGCAAACGCCGGAGTCAGAGAAACTACTGCTGTGGCAAGTAAGCATAAGTTGAAGTTGAAGTTGTTTTTGAACTTTTCCGAAAATTTTTGTTTGGTTTGATTATCTTGAATAGTTACATTCACAACTTGTCTCCTAAAAATTAAAGTATTAGGCCCGAGGAGTTATCCTGTGTGTAAGTGACCATTAACAAATAGCATTTTGCTATACTTTGATCTGGCTACCCCACTGTCATAGGAAACACTCCATTAGGCTGGAAATTTTGCGTCACCTCCTTTCGGTGGTTTTGCCGTTTTCAGATTAGTTTGCCTGTTGCAGGTGGCGCGCGTTTTGCCAAGCTTTCTGCCATTTCTATCGATGCTAGACCTGCATCTGCTAAAGCATTTTTCCTTTGTAACAAGCATAGAGAAAGCTCCAGTTTATTTTGTGACCGAGTTCTCAATGTCGTTTTTTTTAGTGTGACACTAGTCACACTTTTTAGAAGTATTTTGAAAGCAAAGATGAGGCAAGCACGAAATGGTTTAATAAACCCGAAAACACTATTAGTGTGTATTTATAAGACTAGAAGAGTTTTTGCTTTTTTTGTGTGATGTCTCTTACTGTTTAATCGTATGATAAAAATGTTCGTAACATTATGATTAAGTTAGGTATATAATACGCGACAATAATGCTATTGATGAACGGTTTGTGCGTTCCACGATACGTTGTTAAGTTATAGTCACTAAAGGGTGACTGCTTCGTTTTCCTTTACATCTTAAAGTTTAAACATGCATTACTTATATGCGCCCTCAAATCCTTGTCTATTTTGTAAGCATTCGAATAGATAATTTCAGGCCCATCAGTTAAGCCCCTTATCTAACACTGAATTTAAAATCAATATAATGAAGATTGCATATATAGTGTCAATGTTTCCTGCTCTGTCAGAGACATTCATTTTGAATGAGCTAATAAGCCATAAAAAAGTTGGGATAGAGGTATCTATTTTTTCTATTAAAAAATTTAATGGCGGTATGGTGCATGACAAAGCTGCCCCATTTATAGAGAAGACCATTTACCTTGGGGTGCGATTTTGGATTGAAATTTTCTTTTTGCATTTGTACATGCTGGCATCGAAGCCGAAAATTTATTTATCAACGCTATATAAACTTTTGTCATTTAAAACCGACATTAAAATCAAGCTTAATTCATTAGCTGTTTTTTTCTGCTCCCCTTACTATAGTTTTGTGGCGAAGAAACAAAACATAACGCACTTGCATGCGCATTTTGCGACATACCCAGCGCTACTGGCATGGATAATAAGCATATTTAATAAAATCCCTTTCAGTGTTACCGCGCATGCCCATGACTTATATCTCAATCAGGATATCTTAAAATTATTTTCAGATGATGCTAAAGCCATAGTGACAATATCAAATTTCAACAAAAGCTTCATACTTGATAAGCTTGGTTGGAAAGCCACAGCAAAGGAAAAAATAGTAAGTGTTATTCACTGTGGAATGGATTTGGCTGCATTTGATTTCAATGCCGATAAGCCTAGTCGATACGGTACGAATAGAAAATTTCGCATTCTAAGTGTCGGTCGTTTGTCTGGCATAAAAGGATTTGAGTATCTATTGGATGCCCTTGCTTTGCTAAAACAAGAAGGGCTTGAGTTTTCATGCCAAATTATCGGGGACGGGCCTCTCCGGCACGAACTCAGGATGCAGTCGGACTCGCTTGATCTTGATGGCTGCGTCACATTTTTGGGTGCTAAACGATCAGAAGAGGTCATCGCTTACCTACGGGATGCCGACCTGTTTGTGATAGCGTGTGCGAATGACAAGATAGAAGGGCATGATGGCATCCCAGTTGCCTTTATGGAGGCTATGGCTCTTGGGGTCCGCGTTGTCGGAACCAGTATTTCAGGCATACCAGAGTTGATTGTTCATGGGGAAACTGGCTTGTGTGCGTCCCCTGAAAACCCCGTTTCACTCAAAGAAAATATTGCTCACATAATGAGCAATTATGACAATACCTTAGATATGGTCAAAGGTGCGAGGTACATAATTGAACAGCAATTTGATATTGAAAAAAATGCTAATGAGCTAAGAAATATCTTCCTTAAGACTGATCCCAAGCCCCGCCCATCCTAAAAGCTATCAATAGTACTGATTGGAATCCCTGATAAAAACTTTGACTAAGTAGTTGTACCTATTCTCAGTCGGGCGGCAATACTTTAAGCTGTGTTCAGATTGCAGAATAACCGTGGCTTTTAATATTTGCGGGGATTTTTTGGAAAGTTGGGGCGACCAGTCGTAAACGCACAAAAACGAATCTTACCGAGCCAGACTCTGGAAGCCACGGGTCTTTGTTGATGAAGAGGATTGGGCTGTCATTTTCAACAAATACAGAGGGGATTTTTTATGAAAAAGCAATATATTTTTTTTGCAGCCTTAGGGCTTGGGTTGTTTCAATCTATTAGTTCAGAGTCTATTTAGCAGAATGTGTGGATTCGCCGGCTTTCTGTATACAAATGCGCATCAATGGGATGAAGCTGTACTCCATAGCATGGCAGCAACCATAACGCATCGTGGGCCCAATGATGCCGGCTATTGGTGCGACAAGGATCAAGGCATCGGCCTAGGCTTTCGCCGCTTATCAATTGTTGATTTATCGCCTGCGGGTCACCAGCCAATGCTTTCAGGCAGTGGGCGATATGTGATCGTCTTCAATGGTGAGATTTATAATTATCGGGCTTTACGGGCTGAACTTGAAGGCGCGAACAAAGGCATCGGAGTGCATGGTGCTATCGACTGGCGAGGACACTCCGACACCGAGGTTATGCTTGCGTGCATTGAAGAATGGGGAGTGGAAGCCTCACTTGCCAAATTCAATGGCATGTTTGCCTTTGCCTTATGGGATAGGCGTGAACGCATATTACACATGGCTCGTGACCGTTACGGCGAAAAGCCCCTGTATTATGGTTGGATGGGAGGTACGTTCCTGTTCGGTTCAGAACTTAAAGCCCTGAAGGCGCATCCGGCATGGCGCGGTGAAATTGACCGTGGTTCGTTGGCGCTCTTCACTCGATATAACTATATACCTGCACCATACTCAATTTACCAAGGCATCCACAAGTTGCCGCAAGGGCAGGTATTAAGCCTCCCGTTTCCATCCCGCCGAACTAATCTCCCTAAGCCCCGTGCTTACTGGTCTGTAAAAGAAACCGCGGAAGCAGGCATGCTGTATCCTTATGACCGAACTGAAAAGGAAGCTGTTGATGATCTCGACAGCCTGCTGCGTGACGCAGTGGGGATGCGTATGGAAGCGGATGTGCCTCTAGGTGCCTTTTTATCCGGCGGCATTGATTCGTCCACCATCGTGGCGCTTATGCAGGCTCAATCAACGCGCCCTGTAAAGACCTTTTGCATTGGCTTTGCCGACAAGCGATATAACGAAGCAGTGTACGCCAAAGCTGTTGCCTCGCATCTTGGCACCGATCATACCGAGTTATACGTAACGTCGGAAGAATTGCTGGGCGTAATTCCACGCCTGCCGCAAGTTTACGATGAGCCGTTTGCGGATTCTTCACAAATTTGTACCTTACTGGTTTCACAATTGACCCGACAGCATGTGACAGTTGCTCTCTCTGGCGATGGTGGGGACGAGCTATTCGGCGGCTACAATCGCTATTTATGGCTAAGTTCCATTTGGCAAAAATTTGGTTGGTTGCCGATACCAGTTAGAAAGTTATTGGTGCGTGGGATAGTAAGTAGGCCACCTCAAGACTGGAATAAAGTGTACTCAATTCTGATATCGACCCTGCCTAAACATTCGCAAGTCTCTCAGCCTGGTGATAGTTTGCACAAAATTGCCAGTATTTTAGCCCTGTCCTCACCCGAGGAGATGTATCGTAGATTAGTGTCGCATTGGGAACCTATGTCTATCATGCCAGGCGTGGAGGAGCCACAAAACGCTCTTACTGAACATCAGGGTTGGTTAACATTGCCTGATATTACCCAACGCATGATGTTTTTAGATCAGGTGAGTTATTTGCCTGGAGATAACCAAACTAAGGTGGACCGCGCCAGCATGGCAGTGAGTTTAGAGCAACGCGCACCGATACTGGATCATCGAGTGGCGGAATTTGCTTGGCGTCTGCCGTTGGCCATGAAAGTCCGCAATGGCACTGGCAAGTGGCTATTGCGACAAGTACTCAAAAGATATGTACCCGATGAACTAATCAACCGTCCGAAGATGGGTTTCGCAGTTCCGCTTGATTCTTGGCTTCGTGGCCCGTTACGCGATTGGGCGGAAAATTGTCTCGACGCGCGACGCTTGAGAGAAGATGGGTTTTTCGACCCAGTACCCATTCGGAGCAAATGGGAAGAACACTTGGCTGGGCAGCGCAACTGGTCATACCACCTTTGGGACGTTTTGATGTTTCAAGCATGGCTTGAACAATCACGGGAAACCCAGGCATAAATTTAAAGAATATTGTGATCTATTTGCTTTTACCATAATGAATAAGCCCCGTTTAACATTAGTCATGAGCCATTATTACGCAGGAGGGGCTGAACGTGTCATGTCCATCATGGCTAACTATTGGGCAGCGAAGGGATGGCAAATCCACCTTTACACTCTCACTGAAGCCGATAAGCCACCATTTTATCCGCTTCATCCTGCCGTCATATGGCAAGGACTAGACTTGTCCCAGCCGCTGGGAAATCCGTTCCTAGCCGTCTTCCGCATGTATGGACGGCTTCGTCGTCTGCGTCTTGCCATCCAACAGACATCACCCGATGCGGTTATTAGTTTCAACGATGCTACTAATGTCATAACATTGATGGCACTACGAGGGCTAAGTGTGCCAGTGATCGTTGGGGAAAGGAACGACCCTCACTACCATGCGATGAAAAATCCTTGGCGATTGCTACGGCCCTTAGTATATCGCTGGGCTACGTATGTGGTAACCCAAACACAACATGCGCTGGAGTATTTCTCCAAGCCTATCCGCTCACGTACAAAGGTGATACCCAATCCGGTTATCCGACCAAGCGAGACCGAGGAATATTACGGCCATGGAAACCCCAGTCTGCGCGGCAAAGTTGTCCTGGCCATGGGTCGCTTAGAACCGCAAAAAGGGTTTGACCTTTTAATCCAGGCATTTTCCAAGGTAACCTCCAAGCATCCTGACTATACCCTTGAAATATGGGGCGAAGGTCAAGAGCGAGCCAAATTGGAGAAGATGGTTGCCGACATGCGGCTCGAAGGGCGGGTCAGTTTGCCCGGAGTGACCAAAGCACCGTACGAGAAGATGCGACAGGCAGGCCTATTTGTCTTGTCTTCCCGGTACGAGGGATTTCCCAATGTGTTATGCGAGGCGATGGCTTGCGGAATGCCCGTCATTAGCTTTAATTGCCACAGCGGGCCTTCGGAAATTGTTAGGGATGCCATCGATGGCATCCTGGTTTCTCGCGGGGATGTCAATGCCTTAGCTGATGCCATGGATCGTTTGCTCTCGGATGAATCGGAAAGGGTGCAATTGGCAGTTCGCGCCAATGAAATAACCGAACGGTTTGGGATAGATAAAATTATGAATCAGTGGACTAACCTTATCACCGGACTCAGCGATTACAGTCCGTCGATCTGATGGAGGCGAG
>JAYVGW010000033.1:0-3765 GCA_043771735.1 Methyloglobulus sp. | reverse complement strand
ATCCTGTTTAAACGCTTTGGATTGCCTAAGGAGGTTGCCTAATGGACAAAGATCGTCTAGTTATCCTGAACGCCCCATCTGCCCTGGAAGAAGCCGTCGTCGATTGCCTGTTGATGCTGGAATCCGAACACGGCTTCACCAGCTTCCCCGTCAACGTACACCATCATGAAAACAAAGGCTTATCGCTGGCGGAACAAGTCAGCGGACGACAAAAACAAATCTGTTTTCAGATTCATATTGATGAAGCTGGGGCTGGGCTTTTGTTAAAGCGGTTGAAGGAAGAATTTGCAGGTGCGGGAATTCAGTGTTGGGTCGTGCCGATGTTGGAAAGTAGTGAAATTTGAGGACACAGTTAATTTAGGGAAGCTTTGATTAAGTGCGTCCTGAGTTCAGAGATTCCTTAGTGTAGAGACGCAAAATCTTGCGTCTCTACGAAGCTACGCTACATCAAACTGGTCTTTGCTTAACTAACTATACTTGAAAGTCAGTTCACTATGCTTGCAGTTTTTTCTAAAACCAACAACCGATTATTGGCAGGCATAGGATTGTCTTTCAATAACTTAAGTCCAGCACGTTCAGCTAAAACCATCACCGCTCCAAAATCTCGGATGCCACTCAAAGGATCACGGCTTTTTAGGCTCTGGTCAAAATAGGCATTACTCTCGCTGGTATAGTCGCCAGCGTAATTAAAAGGACCGTAAATACAAACTTGCGCCAATGGATTTAGGTAAGTTCGGAAACGTTCAAACAGGATTTCGACCTGTTGCCAACTCATGATATGCAAGGTATTGGCGGTAAACACCGCATCCATCCCGTCGCAAGGCCAAACTGGACTGGTAACATCAAGGACTAACGGCGGATTAAGGTTAGCCAACTCCGCCTCGTCCCGCCATGCGTTGATGCCTGGAAGGTTCTCCGCCACATCCGTAGCTTGCCAGATTAGGTGCGGAAGCTCGCTGGCAAAATAGCAAGCATGTTGCCCCGTACCGCTCCCGATTTCCCAAACGGTAACGGGTTGGCTGAATACCTCACGAATGACCTCCAAAATAGGGGCTTTATTGTTTTCGCAGGCTTGAGAGTAGGGTTTGATCATGACATAAATGTTGTCGCATGTGTGATTTAAAAGACTTCACCGATCATGCAATTTTTCTTGCAACCACACTTTAATAAGCGATTGATAAGGCACTTCACAGGCATTGGCTGCGACTTTAGATTGAGTCAAGAAGATGCTGTGGTAGCCGTAGCGAAATAGTTTTTGTTGTAGGTTTCAAGTTGGGCAGCACAACCGATTTTGCAGTAGTCCAATCGAAGTAATCGGCGGAGCCGTGGGTTTCCCAAAAGGCTCGTTCTTCTGCTTCATTTGCAAATCTGGGAATTTGTTTAAGTTGTTTAAGTTGTTTAAGTTGTTTGTCCATAGTGTGCGAAGTTTTGCTTAGTTGCTTTCTGATGCTATTCTCGCATAAGACAGTGAAATTCTTGTACATAACGAAATGGAAATAAAACAAATCACCGCCATAAACCAAGTTGATAGCGAAGCCTGGAATAAGCTAGTCGGTGATGACTATCCGTTTATGCGGCACGAGTTTTTGTTGGCGTTGGAGGAAAGCGGTTGCGTTTCCAAGCAAACAGGTTGGCAACCTAAGCATTTGCTGGTGTTGGATAACGACACACTAATCGCCGCGATGCCCTTGTATTTGAAAACGCATTCCCGTGGCGAATATGTGTTTGATAACCAATGGGCTTATGCTTATGAACAAAACGGGGTGAGGTATTATCCTAAATGGCTGGCCGCTATCCCTTTTACGCCCTGTCAGGGTTCGCGGATTGCTATTAATGAACAGGCCGATCAAAGCCAAATAACAGGCTTGCTGGTTGATTTCATCAAAATGAAATCTGAGCAAGATAACATCTCCTCGTGGCATTGTTTGTTTCCAGTAGGCGAACAACTGGAATCGTTCCGTGCCTTGGGCTTGGCGATTCGTGAAGGCGTGCAATTCCAATGGTTTAATAAAGGTTACCAGACCTTCGATGATTTTCTCGGTACGTTGAATGCCAGCAAACGCAAGATGTTGAAACGTGAGCGCCGTAAGGTTGCCGAACAAGGGATAGCAATGGTCCAACTATCAGGTAAGGATGCCAGCGAATACCAATGGCAGGTGTTTTATGATTTTTATCAGATGACCTATATGAAACATGGTATGCGGCCTTATCTTAATCTCGATTTTTTCCTGAGGTATGCCGCGACGATGGGTGACAAGCTGTTGCTGGTGTTCGCCTTGAAACACGATGCCTATGTCGGCGCAGCACTGAGTTTTGTGGGCGGCGATACCTTATATGGGCGCTATTGGGGCTGTATTGAGGAATACAACGCCCTACATTTTGAGGCATGTTACTATCAAGGTCTGGATTATTGTATCGAACATGGCTTGCAGCGCTTTGATTCCGGCGCACAGGGCGAACATAAAATTGCCCGTGGCTTTGAGCCGGTCACGACCTATTCCGCACACTGGTTTCAAGACGAACGCTTTGCCAAAGCTATCGGGCAGTTTTTGCTCAGGGAAAAAAACGCAGTGCAATTTTATAAGGACGATGCGACAAAATATTTGCCGTTTAAAAAATAACTGACATTATTGGCTTGGATAGTAAAATAGATGCCTGAATTAACTTAAGTAACCTCTGAATAAGTCCTTCGACAAGCTCAGGACGAACGGTTAGTGGTTGATTCCGTTCGTGGTGAGCTTGTCGAACCATGAATGGAATCAACTTGTTCAGAGTTTCTTTAATTCATTGCCAGTAGCCAACCAAATAGGGGAAAAAAGTGTCAGATTACAGAAAATACGAATGCACCGTTTGTGGACATATTTATGATGAAGCGGTGGGCGATCCTGATTCCGATATTGAGCCAGGCACTTTGTGGGAAGATATTCCAGATGATTGGCGTTGCCCTGAGTGCGGCGTAGAAAAAAGTGATTTTGAGCTGATGGATTAATCCACAATTAAGTTAAGATGGGTTAGAAAATAATAATTATAACGGGAGGGCGGCATGGACATTGTCATTGTTGGATCAGGTATCGCTGGGGTGACGTTCGCCGAAAAATATCGGGTGCTGTCGCCTGATGCCGATATTGTGTTGGTGACGAACGAGCATGACGGCTACTACTCCAGACCCTTACTGTCCCGTGGCTTTACCAAAGCCGATATTGAGCAGTCCATCATCCTGAAAACCTTCACCAAATTGCGCGAGAATGGCATTGATGTCATCGCTGGTTCGGATGTGACTGCGATTGACCGCAGTGCTAAAACCATTGCTATCGACGGTCCAGGTCAGGAAAAATCCTTATCTTACGACAAGCTGATCTTGGCACAAGGTTCAGCCGCATTCGTACCACCGCCCTTTCGCCCTTACGAAAAGCTGTTTTTTAGCTTGAACAGCTTGACCGACCTGAAAGCCATGCGGAAATTTCGCCAGCCGTTTTTAAGCCAGAATAAACATCCACATTGGGCGGTTGTGGGCGGTGGTTTGATCGGTTGCGAAGTTGCATCTGACTTAGCCGTTACTGGCGATAAAGTGACGGTTTATCACGCCATGGACCGTTTGATGGAACGGCAATTGGTGGCCGAAGATTCGGCTTCTTTGCTTAAGGTGCTGAAAACATCGGGTGTTGAGGTGTTACTGAATCAATCGGTGCAAAGTTTCGCTGCCGAAGGCGGCAAAGTTTGTGTGCTAACGGATGTGACCGCCGAGTTTGATGCCGTGATCGTCGC
>JAYVGW010000032.1:0-3931 GCA_043771735.1 Methyloglobulus sp. | reverse complement strand
GGTGCCAGCAACCCGCCTGCAAGCATCAGCCATAAAGCGCGGGAGGAATATTCAAAGCCGTCCATTTCGATATTGAACAAGTCCAGTAGCCAGCGGCTATCGAGATAAGCGGCCAGAGAACTTAGCGGGACTGCTACAGCAATGGCAATCAATGCCAAAATCAACACTTCGCTTAAGTAAATGCCGACGATAGTGGAACGCTTGGCCCCGAGCGATTTCATGATGCCGATCTGGTCGGTCTGTTGCGTGATTAATGCCGCGATAGTGTTCAGGATCAACACCGAACTTAAGGCTAAGGATGCCCACGCCATCACCGTCAAAATCAGGTTAATGCCGGAAAAAAACGGCCTACCCCAGTGTTGCTCAGGGTTTTGTAGCAGTGTCGCATTTACGCCTATACCCAACGTGCTTAATTTTGTGCGAATTTCACTTGCAATCAAACGGGCTTTTTCCTCGCTATAAGGTAGCTTTACTTGCACTAATAATTGCCTGAAAGTGTGGGGTTTTATGCCAAAAACAGCAGCAGCATCCGGTGAAACAAAAAAATGCAGTTGTCCGCCGAAGGGCGGTGGTTTGACAAACGGATGGCGAATAATGCCATCGACGGCAAAAGATTCCACAGCTTTTGCTGTTTCAAGAGTAATTTCATCACCTAACTTAAGCCCTGCCGATTTTGCCGATAAGCGCTCCACTGCCAATGCTTTGCCGTGCGGCCATTGCCCTGATAGCAATGACAGTAAATCATAGCGTTGTGCCTGATAATCAGGGCGAAATATCGCCGTACCCGTCTGCCATTGCGGATTATTGGGTGTTTTGTAACGCACCGTAAATTGCGTCAGCCTATCAACATTGGCAACGCCTGAAATCGCCCTTATTTGATCTGCGACAGCAGAATCAGCATCGGTTTTGAGGATTAAATTAATGTGCGAAGGTTGTGATAAGCGGTGCGAAGCATCCATCTTGCCCAGTTGCAAATCAATCATTCCTAATAAGGCACCGACCATGAACAGGCCTATGGCAATACTGGATATAGCGAGTAAGGTGCGGGATTTATGGGCAAGCAGATCCGCGCTGATTTTATGCCAATAACTATTCAAGGGCTAAACTGGGCCGTATGACGGATATGTCGTCATGAATGCGGCCAGAATGAATGGCAATGCGGCGCGATGCCGATTCCGCCAGTGCTTCATTATGAGTGACCATGACCAAGGTTTTGCCTTGTCGGCTAAGCTGTGAAAATAACTCAAAGACCGTCTCAGTCGTCGCCTCATCAAGGTTGCCGGTGGGTTCGTCGGCAACTATCAATTGGGGGTCGTTAGCCAGTGCCCGCGCTATGGCGGCGCGTTGCTGCTGTCCACCTGAAACCTGGCTGGGTAGTTGCTGTGCTTGATCGGACAAACCGACTAGATCCAGCAAATACCTTGCCCTTTCCAGGCGTTCACGTTTAGGCTTTTTAGCCACAAAATCCATAGCCAAGATGATGTTTTGCAGTAAGCTTAATGAAGGCAGTAACTGAAAAAACTGGAACACAATCCCTACGTTAGCACCCCGCCATACCGACAATTGTTCTTCGTTAAACCTGTGCAAAGCGCTGCCGCAGACATCTACCTGACCTTGGCAAGGCCGATCAATACCTGTCAATAAATTCAGCAACGTCGATTTACCATTACCGGAAGGGCCTACGATAGCAACAAACTCGCCTGCTGCAATATCCAGAGAAATATCGTGCAAGACTGGCTGGCTTATTTGCCCATTCGCATAGGCTTTATGGACATTGCTGAGTTTTATGATCTGGGGCATGGTTTGAATTGGATAAATAGCACAGTTGCGCGGTTACCTTTTAGATTCTATCACAGTCAAAACACGCGTACAGTTTACAACGGATCAGGCCTGAACGAATACCTGGCATCGCGCTTACGGAGTATTGTGTTTCAGCCGCATCATGGTTTATCAACTGTTAAAGTTGCAGAATACCTTGACTAACGGCCACACTAAAGGCACATTTAGGGCTAAACCTTAATCAAAAATCCTTAGCGCTATAGTTAATCTACATACATGCCAAAAACAAAACATATTGTTATCGTCGGTGCCGGGCCTGGTGGTTTATGTGCAGGAATGCTGTTAAGTAAGCGCGGTTTCAAGGTGTCGATATTTGAAAAAAACCCAGAAGTGGGTGGGCGCAATCGGCCGATTCGTATGGATGGCTTTGTATTCGATACCGGGCCTACGTTTCTGTTGATGAAATATATACTGGATGAAATGTTCCAGCTTTGCGGTAAACGCAGCGAAGATTATCTGGAGTTTTTTAAGCTCGATCCGATGTACCGGCTTTTGTTTTCAGACCGTGCTGTCGATGTTTATTCTGACCGCGATAAGATGCGTGCCGAATTGCAGCGGACTTTTACTGAAGGCAGCGCGGGGTTTGATCGCTACATCAAAAAAGAAGGCCATCGTTTCCGCAAGTTGTATCCTTGCATCAAGCGCGATTACACCAGCCTGAAATCATTTTTTTCCTGGGACTTGATTAAGGCTTTGCCCTATTTGGCACTTAACCATAGCGTGTTTTCCAATCTGGGCAAATACTTTAAGGAAGAGAAGATGCGCTTGATATTTTCTTTTCAATCCAAATACTTAGGAATGTCGCCCTGGGAATGTCCCGCCCTGTTTACCATGCTGGCCTACTTGGAACATGAATATGGCATTTATCATGTCAAAGGCGGACTCAATAAAATTGCCGCTGCGATGGCTAAAGTGATAACCGAGCAGGGGGGTGCGGTCCATGCCAACACGCCGGTTGAATCCTTAATAATTGAAAACAAGGTCGTCAAAGGCGTACGCTTGCAGGATGGCACTGTCGTTGAAGCAGACGAAGTAGTTGTCAATGCTGATTTTGCTTATGCCATGACCCATTTAGTCAAGCCGGATGTGTTAAAAAAACATAGCCCGGAGAAGGTCAAGAAGCTGGAATACTCCTGCTCGACCTTTATGTTGTATCTGGGGCTGGATAAGCGCTACGACATCCCGCACCATACGATTGTTTTTGCCAACGATTACAACACCAATATCGGAAATATTTTTCGTAAAAAAACCTTGACCAAGGATTTCTCATTTTATGCGCAAAATGCCTCGGTGACCGACACTAGCGTAGCGCCAGAAGGCAAATCTGCACTGTATGTGTTAGTGCCGATGCCCAATAATGAAAGTGGGATTGATTGGGAAAGCACTTGTGCCGACATGCGTGAGCAGGTGTTGGACGCTTTGGGGAAACGGCTGGGCTTGGCCGACATCCGCGACCAAATAGTCTGCGAGAAAATGATTACCCCCCAAACCTGGGCGATGGAGGAAAATGTGTTTCTGGGCGCGACGTTCAGTCTCTCGCACAAGTTCAGCCAGCTTTTATATTGGCGACCGCACAATCAGTTTCAGGAGTTGGACCGATGTTATCTGGTCGGTGGTGGCACCCATCCGGGCAGTGGGTTGCCCACTATTGGGTATTAATCAACAAAAGGCTCTAAAGTTTCACGGGATTTTAGCTAACCTCTTGACCACCATGGTCTATAGACGATTTTTGATCTCTCAAATTCTAACTGCTTTTAATGGCAGTTTTGTGAGAGCTTACAACCCGATGGAATCTACCATTTTTTCATCCGAGAAATCATATTCCCCCTGCAAGTTAAAATGGCTCCACCGCATGACGGAATCGTTTCGGATGGCTTCCATGAGTTCTTTTTTACGCTCTTCGTTATTATCCTTACCGAGTTCCTTTGCAAGATAAAGGTAGTTCCAACATATAAGGGTATTTTTGATTAGTCGGCGACAGCCTTCCGCAATATCCTGGTCTTCTTTTTCACCTTGAGAGAACGCATGATCATTACCCAGTGAAATCGCCTTGGACAATTTATTCGCCCCCTCGACTTTATTAAGTTGTTTC
>JAYVGW010000031.1:0-13297 GCA_043771735.1 Methyloglobulus sp. | reverse complement strand
GTCCTGTTTTATTCATGGCGTTTTCTTGTTGATCAGCGTCTTGTTTTTTGCGCGATATTTGAATGCCATTCCTTTGGCCTGTTTGGCGGCCATTTTGTTGCATACGGGTTATAAACTGGCAAAACCTTCGATGTTTATGGACTATTACCGTAAAGGCATGAGCCAATTGTTGCCGTTCGTCATCACCATAGCCGCAATCTTGGCTACCGATTTGCTGAAAGGGATGGCAATTGGCCTGGCAATCGGCCTGTTTTTCGTGATCAGGGCAAATTACCATGCCGCCATTACGATGACCAAGACCAATAGCCATTACCTGATAACGCTGAATAAGGATGTTTCGTTCCTCAATAAGGCGCTACTGAGGAAATTCATTTTGCTTATCGAAGAAAACAGCCATGTCATGATTGATGCCCACAAGGCGCAATTCATTGACCACGACATCTTGGAAACGATAGATGATTTTTTGGCTTCTGCGCCAGATAGCAACATCACGGTCGAAACCATTGATTTATACGGCAAGGAAAGAATCAAAAAGCATCAGGATTTGGTCGGGCTGGAGGATGCCGCTTCCGTTTCTCGCTAATGCTATTTGGTTCAAATACACCATGTTTTTGGTGCATTTAAACCAATTGTCGGTAGCGGGGCAGACCCAACCAAAACGGCAGGGTTGCCGTCTTTCGAGATAAATCAAGGCGATGCAACAGGCATTAGTGCTTTGGCATATATTTTGCGTAGATATTTTGGTATGATAAGAGCGGTGTAACGAGTTAACACGTGGCCGAATTTATGTGTGAAACGGCGAAAATCGCCGCTAAAAAAAACGGTTACCCATAATTCTGAATGTCTTTTAAGCGCTGAATTGTTAAACTCGATTTTGTATATTATCGGGTAGTTAGCCTTGCCATTCCCCGTATATGGGCAATGAACGACAGCACAATTAACCTAATATCCACAGCAACTACCTCGAACTAATAAAGTCATTTAAGTAATGGAGATTCTCAGCGTTCTACTTTGGACACCCGCGATTGGGGCATTGACCTTGGCGTTAATACCCGCACAAAAAACTCAGGTTATTCGCTGGACAGCCAACCTATTTAGCACATTCGCCTTTTTGCTTAGTTGTGGCGTTATTGGCGTTTACGACCAGAACAACGCCGATTTGCAATTAAATGAGCTTTTTACGCTCAATGCCAAATTAGGCAGTTCTTATGCCTTGGGCGTTGATGGTTTGTCAGCGCCGTTACTCGTGTTGGCGACTTTACTTACGTCTGTGGCTTTATTGGCCTCGTTCAGCTTATCTAAGCACATTAAAGGCTATCATGCTTGTGTGCTCATGCTTGAATTCGGCATGTTGGGCGTATTTCTATCGCAAGATTGGCTGGTGTTTTATATCTTCTGGGAGCTGACCCTTATCCCCTTGTTCTTCCTGATAGACCGCTGGGGCGGTAAGCGGCGACACGCGGCAAGCCTTAATTTCGTGTTGTACACGATGGGCGGATCGGTATTTATGCTGCTTAGTATGCTGGCTATTTTTGAGCATGTGCCGGAGCATATTTCCTTGATGACGGCAATGAGCCAAGCCGCCCAACACCTGCCTAAGCATCAACAAGTGCTGGTTTTGCTCGGCTTTTTAATCGGTTTCGGCGTTAAAATGCCGATCTTCCCTTTGCATGGCTGGCTGCCGCTTGCCCACGTCGAAGCACCCAGCCCGGTCAGTATCCTGCTGTCAGGCATCTTATTGAAAATGGGCGCTTACGGCTTAATCCGCGCAGTGACGATGTTGCCGGAAGCGGCGCATACCTTACAGCCATTATTGGTGTTCCTGGCACTGTTCGGGATGATTTACGGCGGCCTGTTGGCATGGCGGCAAACTGACCTTAAGGCGATGGTAGCGTATTCCTCAGTCAGCCACATGGGTATCGTGTTGCTGGGTATATCCGCGCTCAATGAGACGGGGATGACGGGGGCGGTCTTGCAAATGGTGGCGCATGGGTTGATTGCCGGTGCCATGTTCCTTCTGGTCGGCTTGTTGTACGAACGTACCCATACCCGAAATATCCAGGATTACAGCTCGCTGATCCAGGTGATGCCGCGCTTTGCCATATTGATGACCTTAACTTTGTTCGCGGCGATGGGGTTGCCCGGCTCGGTGGGTTTTATCGCCGAACTGCATTCGATGATCGGCGGCTTTCAACAATGGGGATGGTTGATGGCGTTTTTCAGCCTGAGCATCCTGATTAGCGCCGCTTACGCCATCCGCACCATTACCCAATTGTTCACCGGCCCCGTGCGACCACAACTGCAACATGTCGCGGATTTACGGCCTTATGAGCTGCTGGCCGCCGGAACCCTGGTGTCAGGCATCTTATTATTCGGCCTGCTACCTGCGCCATTGATTGCACTATCTGCGGCAACCGTCGCGCACATCCACCAACTTATCAGCGGCGGGGTTTGATTGGAAGCCATGTCTGGATTGCATCAACACCTCTTCACCACCGCCTTAAGTGAGCGGGAGCTTGTTACGGAGGCATTGGCTCATTTAGACCATATCCTGCCAGCCCAGGCACCGATACAGGATTTCGTCCACCACAATACGTTGCATGGTTACCAGCACCTGCCCTTTGAAGACGCACTTGCAGAATCGGAAAAACTGACGGGCATTTCTGCTTATCTTCCAGAAAATCAAAGCCGCGCTTTTTATCAGCAAGGACGGATTAACCAGAGCGACTTGGCGGCGGCACTACACCACAATATCAAGTTACAGGCCGGACAAATCATTTGCGAACTGGACGAGAGAGCCATCAAGCGCGAAGACATCTACCGTATTGCTCTGCTGTACGACCTGGAAGCCATCAGCATTAGCCAGCTAAATTGGCAAATTGAAGAGCTGGGGGCGCTGGATGCCGTACAAGCCGATGTGCCTGATGCCGTGCAAAAACAGTGGCTAACAGCGGACAAACTCGGCGAGGGCAATGCTAAAACCCCGGTCAGGCAGCTTTGGGAAAGCCTTTGCAAGCAACTGGCTTTGAAATCCGCTGCACTGCATCCGGAAAATATGCTTGATCTGTCCCTGGAGCAAACCGAGCAATGGCTGGCTGAAACCAGCAACACCGAATCGATCCATCAACATACGCAGGAACTGGCGCGTGTCGCGTTACAGCAGTTTTTTGACGAGTTGGGCGGCAACATCAGCCTTCGCGGCCTTGTATTAGGCCTGAGCGGAAAAGATGTGTTGGATGAGATACGTCCGATTATGGTCCGGATGTGTGCATCGGCCTTGGATGAAGGTGTTGCCGCCTGGCAATTGCCCGAACGCAGCCAGTTGGGGCTGTATGGCGCATGGCGGAAAATAGCCCAATACGATGTATATCCCTTTTTGCACGAATTGCCCGATTGGCCGCAAATCATGGCTGAGTTGCCGGAAGATGCCATCGACAACATCATCCTGCAACTGGACTATCTTGAGTTGCCACACGCGCAATGGGAAGGCTACTTGAGTAGACTAGCCCTGGAATTACCGGGTTGGTTAGGCATGATTAACTGGCGGCAACAACATCCGAATTACGATACCAAAAATAAGGCCTTGCTCACGTTGGCGGATTATTTGGCGATCCGCCTGACCCTGGATCGGCTTTGGTTAAACCAAGTGTGCAGGGAGACCTGGAAGGTTGAAGCAAAACTGACCACACTGCACAGTTATTTCAGCAAAAACCTGTCTGAATTTGTGGTACGTCAGCATTTATACCAAGGCTTGTTGCCGGAATATCTCACGCAACAGGCGGAATTGCTGGCCATACGCGCGGGATCTGAGCGGCAATGTCGTCCAGAATGGCAGCATCTGGCTGATTTGATCTACACTTGGCAGTTAAGTCCGATGGCTGAGATGCAAGCGGGAAATACCGTCAATAATGCAGGTTGGCACTTGTTCCGCTTATGCCAGCACTTGGCTTTAGATGCCGATGATGTCGATCAATTAGGCCAATCCGGCTTGCTTAAGCTATTGGCAATATTGGATGAGTTCGATGCTGTAGAACGCAGCAAAGTTTGGTTAGTTGCGTACGAAAGGCATTACCGCGAAGAAATATTTCAGGCCTTACGCACCAACCATGGTCGCGGTCGCTGGGCGAAACGTGAAAATTCGCCCGAGGCGCAAATCGTCTTCTGCATGGATGACCGCGAGGAAAGTTTTCGCCGCCATCTTGAAGAACTCAACCCTGCCATCGAAACTTTAGGTGCGGCAGGATTTTTTGGGGTTGCTATGAATTACAAAGGCCTGGATGACACCAAAGTCATGGCCTTATGCCCAATTGTGGTCACTCCGGCGCATGAAGTCCAGGAGCAACCTCGGACGGGAAGTGAACGGGCATTACGCCGCCATGAACGCGGACGAAAACGTAATCAGTGGGTTGCAAACCTGCTACAACATGGCTTACGCCGTAATTTGCTGTGGTCGCAGATCACTATAGATGTGACCGCACCAATGGCTTTGCTTGGATTGGTGGCTAAATCTTTCATCCCCAAACCGCAGAATACATTGCTGACCAAGCTGGCAAATGGCGCATCCAGTAAGGTTAAAACTGAACTCCTGTTCACGTCAACCGACACCGTAACCGTTGCCACGGTAGCACAGCCAAAATTGGGGTTTACCGAAACTGAACAGGTCGATCGTGTGGCGGGTTTCTTGCGGAACACTGGGCTTACCTACGGTTTTGCACCTTTGGTTGTCCTGATGGGGCATGGTTCTATGAGCCAGAATAATCCTCATCTAGCCGCTTACGATTGCGGCGCATGTAGCGGAAGGCACGGCGGGCCTAACGCGCGGTTATTTGCGGCAATGGCGAACCGTCCTGAAATTAGGGCAGGATTGGCAGGGCAGAACATCAACATTCCCGCCGACACCTGGTTTATCGGCGCGGAACACAATACCTGTGACGAAGGGATAACTTGGTACGATACCAGTTATATTCCCCAAGAACGGCAGCAAGGGTTAAAAAAATTGCAGCAACAATTGCAGCACGCCCAGCACATGTCCGCGCATGAACGCTGTAGGCGGCTTGCCTCCGCGCCACGCAATCCAGAAGTAAGGGACGCGCTTGCACATATCGTTGAACGGGCGACCGATTTCTCCCAAGCCCGACCCGAACTCGGCCATGCCACGAACGCGTTTGCTTTGGTTGGACGGCGTTCAGTGACCCAAGGCGCGTTTTTTGACCGCCGCGTATTTTTGATCTCCTATGACCCGACCCAAGACCCCGACGGCAAAATAGTCGAAGGTATCTTGCTTAATGTCGGGCCGGTAGGTGCGGGGATCAACCTGGAATATTATTTCTCCACCGTCAACAATGAACGCTTAGGTTGCGGAACCAAAGTACCGCATAATATTGTTGGCCTGTTTGGCGTGATGGAAGGCACAACAAGTGATTTACGTACCGGACTGCCCAGCCAAATGATCGAGATACATGAAGCCATGCGCTTGCAGCTAATGGTTGAAGCAAAAACGTCGATACTTGAGGAAATCTATGCGCGTCAGGAAAGCCTGCGCGAGTTGATTGCCGGTGGTTGGATACTGTTAAGCGCTAAAGACCCGGATACGGGCGAAATCTTTATATTTGAACGCGGGGTGGGCTTTGTTCCCTGGCAAGGTGAAGGCAAAGAAGTGCCGGTTTTTGCAACATCGCCGGATTGCTATCACGGCCAGACTTTGCCTGTTTCGCCCGCATTAATTCAACAACCTGATAGGATAGGTGCTTAGTGGACGCATTGGTTGTGTTAATCCCGCTCGTGCCTTTTCTTGCCGCTGTTTTGATCGGCACGGGGCATTTATTTGGTGTAATCAAAGGCGAAGCCAGCGAGAGTTTTACTGCGCTGACTGCAAGCTGGGCGATTAGTATGTCTTGCTTATTGGCATTCGCCTTATTGGGCGCAGATTTATTGCAAAAAAATAATGGCGTGTTTGAAGTTGGCCCGTGGTTGAACAGCGACGGTCTAAAGATTGTTTTTAGTTTCATCACGGCAGGGTTCAACGTCAAGCTGGCGGCGTTGTTTGCCGTATTATTGATGGTTATTGTGCGATTTTCGGTCAACTACATGCACAGGGAGACGGGTTTTCACCGGTTCTTTTTTATCCTGAGCCTGTTTTCTTCAGCGATGTTATTGTTGGTGTTGTCAGGTAATGCGCTGGGGACTTTTGTAGGTTGGGAGATAGCCGGATTATGTTCTTACCTGTTGATTGCTTATGCATATGATCGTCCAGTTGCCGTTGCCAATGCGACACGGGTATTTGTCACCAACCGGATTGGCGATGCCGGATTTATTTTAGGCATGGGGCTTAGTTACGCATGGGTCGAAAGCCTTAACTGGGCTGATATTAATGCGGCGGCTGCCGGTTTAAGCAAGGGCGAAGCTGTGTCGATAGCGCTTTGCTTTACTGTCGCCGCCTTGGCAAAATCCGCGCAACTGCCATTTTCGCCGTGGCTGGCACGTGCGATGGAAGGGCCTACGCCATCCAGTGCGGCATTTTATGGCGCTGTGATGGTACATGCAGGGGTTTTCCTGATAATCCAGCTTGAGCCGCTAATCAGCCAGACACCTTTGGTGATGGCTTTGCTTATTTTCTCCGGTGCTACAACTGCCCTTTACAGCTATTTTGTAGGGCTGACCCAGACCGATGTGAAGAGCTCCCTGGTGTTTGCCACTTCTGGGCAGTTAGGTTTGATGTTCCTGGAATGTGGACTGGGTTTTTGGTATCTTGCGAGTTGGCATCTTTGCGCCCATGCCGTCGTCCGTTGCTATTCGGTGCTGACCGCGCCATCATTTATGTACAATGTCAAAGATGCTCCGGTCAAGCCGATTGCGCCAATGTTGGCGAACAAACAGTGGCTATTCATGGCATCCCTACAGCGTTTCTGGATAGAACAAATTAGCGATTGGATTTTGGTAAAACCGATTCGACGGCTAGCACATGATCTCAGCTATTTTGACGGCAGGATTGTCGATCAAATCATGGGCATCCCTGCCCCTGCGATCCGTGTAGTTTCCTCGCTTGCCCAATTGGAAGAACGGGCATTAGGTGTCCGATTAGAAAATGGCAATCTGTTGACCAGTGGCACTGGTTTAGTTGGCGCGATAGCGGGATTCCTGGCAAGGCTGGTACACTGGTTTGAAGATCGTTTGGTGTTGCAAGGCATTAGCAAAGATGCCTTGCATTTTGGCCGTGAAATTGGCCACCTCGCCAACAAATTTGAAACCGTAGTGCTCAGGCCGCGTTACCTGGTATTGCTGGTCTTTATCACCTTGCTGGTCGCTTTTTAAGGCGTATGATTACCCCAGTTACGCTTTGGCCTGAATCCGTCGGCTTTCCTTTGTTGACGACAATGACGTTTATCCCCGTTGCGGCGATGATTGCCGTACATTTTTCGCGTTCGGCAATCCTGACCATGCGTTTGGGCTATTTTGCCACTTTGGTCAATGTCTTACTTAGCTTGTATTTATTGATGGTTTTCGACAGCGATAAGTCAGGCATCCAAATGGCTGAACAGTTCAGCCTATTCGGGATGAGTTATAGCGTAGGCGTGGATGGCTTAAATATCCTATTTATCCCGATGGTCGCCTGCTTGGCGCTGTTGGTGCTGGTCTATCTTTCTGCAACCCGTGCAGCCGGAAATAATCGGTTAATCACATGTGTGCTTGGCTATGAGGCGATACTCATCGCCGCGTTTTGTGCATTGAATGTATTGCAGTTCTGGATATTGACCGTCTTGGAACTGATACCCGTCATTGCATTGACGACGCAAGCGGGGATGGATCAAAAAAAACGCCGTCTGGTCATCACACTTTTACAATTTTTTGGCAGCAGCCTGTTCCTGACTTTATGCGGCTTTTTGTTGCTGGCTTTTGGCTTGGTCGATTCCGAACACGGCTTAACTTTCGACCTGCTGACCCTAAAAAACAACAATGCTTATCTGCATGACGAAACCTTGATTTTTATTTTGTTGTTTTATGGTTTTGCCATCCGTATGCCCTTGTTCCCATTTCATGGCTGGTTGCCGTTATTAGCCGAGCAAAGCGGCCTTACCAGTTTGACTGTCTTTATTGTGGGTTTAAAACTGGGCGTTTACGCGGTGATCCGGTTTATTTTTCCGCTAGTCCCAGGCGTTGCTGAACAATGGGCTGGTTTCGTTGTGTTGCTCTGCCTTATCAGCATTTTTTACGGCGCGTTATTGGCGTTTATGCAAAACAATATTTATCGCTTACTGGCTTTTGCCATAGTCAGCCACACAGGCATGTTAGTTTCGGGCATATTCAGTTTCAACCAAACTGGCCTGGAGGGTATGCTATTGCTGTCTTTGGTGTACGGACTGGCATCAGCGGGCATGATATTCAGTGTCGGCCTGATTAATGAGCAAACCCGAACGATCATGATTCCCCGTTTGGGTGATTTGTTTGATAGCCATTCCATGTTGGCCATATTATTTCTAATCACTGCACTAAGCACCATGATTATGCCCGGGTTCTTGGGGTTTGACGCAGGCCATTTACTGATTGAAGGCATTATCGACGAGCATGAATGGATTGTTGCCGTTACCATCTTGGTCGGCAATGTGCTGGCAGCAGGTTTCCTGCTTTGGGCCTTTCAGCGGATGTTCTTGATGACCTCCAAGCGTTCCAGAAAATATTCCAGCAATAGCCAAACCCTCTTTCAGGAACGTTTGATCGCCTTCATTATAAGTGCGCTACTTATTGGCACGGGCTTGAACTCTTCACCGTTACTCAATTTGATTGACCAGGAGGCCGTTGATTTAGTCAGCGAGTATCCCGTCCACAGTTCCCAACAAAACGAAGAAGGGCTTCCCGCTGAAAAGGATGTGGTTGATGACAAGGATGCTGCCGAGTAAATATGACTAACCTCCCCTTGCTCAGTATGCTTATTTTGCTGCCTTTATTGGGTGCGATAGTGACCGGATTTTCCGGCAATAAAGACCGCGCCAGAAAAATCGCCGCCTTCATTGCCAGCATTGAGTTGCTGGGGTCGCTGCTGGTCTTGCACGGGTTTAACCCAAATGACGGGCAATTTCAACTGCTAGAACATCATGCCTGGATACCCAGTATTAATGTTGAATATTTGCTGGGTATTGATGGCATCTCCGTGCTTTTCCTGCCCATGTCCGCGCTCATTACGCTCATGGCAATCGTGGCATCGTGGAATTCAATACAACACCTGGCACCGTTCCATTACGCCCTGTTGCTGGCGCTGGAAGGCATTACCGTCGGCGTGTTCACCGCCTTGGATATGGCCTTGTTTTTCCTGTTTTGGGAGCTTACCTTACCGCCCATTTTCTTTTTGATCGGCTTATGGGGCGTGGGGGCGCAGCGCCGAATGGCAGCCGTCAAGTACACCTTCTATATGCTATTTGGTGGTGCGGCCTTATTGATTGCCATTGTGATCCTGGCGACCAATACCATCCCGCCAGCAGACGGTATTGGTACAAAATTGGTGTTCAGCTTGCCAACCTTACTCGCAAATCCCTTGCCGGATGAATTGCAAGGCACGGTATTTTTATTGTTGCTGCTGGCGTTTGCCGTCAAAACTCCATTGCTCCCTTTCCATACCTGGATGCCGACCGCCACGATGGAAGGCTCGCCCCAAGTTGCCGCCTTATTGACCGGATTGAAGCTGGGCGCTTTCGGTATCATCCGTTTTACCATGCCCTTAGCCCCATCCGCCGCCGTCGAATACAGTTGGATACTCGGCGTTGTGGGCGCGGTTACGCTTATCTATGGCGCTTTGATTGCGTTATACCAGACTAACCTGCGGCGGTTATTGGCATACGCCAGCATCAGCCATGTCGGCTTGGTGATTGTCGGCATCGCCGCATTGAATATGCAAGGCATACAAGGCGCGATCTTCCAGTTGTTCAACTTTACGATAGTAGCCAGCTCGCTGATGTTGATTGCCGGATTTATCCAGCACCGCTTAGGCAGTACCGAAAGCGTCCATTTGGGCGGATTGGCCAAGGTCATGCCAAAATTGACCTGTTTCTATTTTATATTTACCTTAGCAAGTATTGCCGTACCCGGCACTAGCGGTTTCCCTGCGGAATTACTGTTGATTATCAGCGCGTTAGTGGCACACCCCAGCCTTGGCATTGCCGCGCTCGCCGCTGCCATACTTGCCGCTGCCTACATGCTGGATTTCACGCGCAAGTCATTTTTCGGCCCGATCATTCACCAAACCGTACGGCAGTGCCAGGATTTGCGCCGCCGCGAACTGCTGTTGCTATGCGTGCCTGCCCTACTGGTTTTGGTATTCGGATTCTTCCCCAACCTCATTTTGCATACTTATGAAAAAACGGCAGATGCGTGGTTGTCACGGATATTGGAACAACCGATTAAAAGCGATGAAATTGCCGGGATGGATTTATCGGAATAAGGCGTAAAAAATCAATGCCGCCCTATGGCTGTAAAAGCGCAGAATGTGCATGAATAATCGCCAAGTGGTCGCTCTAGCGGGCAAAATCAACATTCAAAGCATCCGCTTAACGGAGTCATTAGGAAGTCCGTTGGAACCTGCGTCTGTGATAATCTTATGGAAAAGACCTCGCAATAATTCGCTACCAGAGAGTGTCAAGTGGGTCTCATCAAAATACAATGGCTTGCCCTTGTCATTCATCATCTGGCACTGATTTTTGCAAAAAATATCTGCAATCTGATAGACAGTAAAGCCCACCCCAGCAAGGCGGGACAATTCAATATTGAGTGCTTGGTTTTTTATTCTGTAGTCATCCAAAGAAGCTACCGGAACGGTTTCATTGTATTTTATATTTCTCCATAGCACACTCGGGACATGCTTGTCCCAAACGGGCACTGGCATTATAAAGGCGACACGGATATTGTTATCCTTCGCCAATTTGGCAAATTTTTGGATATTCGGTAAGTTAATTTTAGTTGGTGAATAGTGCAAGACGACAGTGTCTATTTTTCTGTTCAAAGCTTCTTTGATAAGCTTCTCTGGACTCACTCCGCCGGGCATCAATGGAATGTTATCGACCATAAACCGAACGTCCACATTTAGCGTTTGTGCGACAGAAGCAAAAGTGGATTTGATCGAGTCGGCATGACTATTTCCAACGAGCAAAATCCTGCGAGACGGGTTTTCTATATTTTTTGTTATTTCGCATGAAATAGCGGTGGGATCTATGATGCGGTTTAATTTTCCGCATCTATACGCAGACCGGTCTTCCCACGCCTGAAAAATTAGCATTTCTTGCTCAGTAAATTTATATTTTTGTACCATTACGCCTAAATTGGCAAAAATAACAATAACAACTGGCGCTATGAGCAACCACCGAGTGACTTTTTCAGAACGGCGTAAAGGCACTTCAATTAAGTGGTACATTAAAATCGACAGGATAATAATAATTCCTGCCAACAAAAGGGTCTGTTGAGCATTATGGGCCTTTAGAATTGTCCCTGAAAATGGTTCATATAGAAACAAAGTCAGGATAGGAAAGTGCACTAAATATATCGAGTAAGAATAATCGCCTACCTGCTCAAGGAATGTGGCCAACCTTGTGTTTTCAACAAAGGCAGGGAGTCCGTGAATCAGTATCACCGCAGTTGCCAAGCAGACAATAAGCGCATGCAAACCTGGGTGACCATGGACAAATTCAGCCGCTTCGCCGTTAACACTCATCATAGGGATGGCAATTAATATGATAAACGCAATCAGCCCGACCAGAGAAAAGCGGCTGTTGTTTTCGGCAGGTTTTTTGCTGATATATGACCCAACGCCAAAGCCAATCAAAAACTCCCATAGCCTTAATGGCATCATAAAAAATGATGTCTTGGTTGAAATGCCTACTACGAAGAAACACAAGATAAGTGAAACGACCAATAAGACCGGTAGTGCGCCCCTAAATTTGGCAAAGATCCAGTAAAACAGGGGCAGCATAAGGTAAAAATGAATCTCAACACCCAGCGACCAAAGGTGGAGTAACGGGTTGAATGCTTCCTTGCTAAAGTAGGAATTTTCAAGCCAGTATCCGATATTTGATGAAAGGAAAACCGCAAAGACTGATTGTGTGACAACTGAGCCATACTCATTAGGATTGACTAGCACGGCGGCGGCCAACACGGTCGCTAATGTCACAAAATAATAGGCAGGCAAAAGACGTTTTGCCCTTTTTACAAAGAACTCGAGCTTCTTGTTGGGATTGTATAAAGCGGACATTAAATACCCACTAATCACAAAGAACACATCAACGCCGAGAAAACCACTATTGAAAGCACCTATTTCTAGGTGATAGAGGACAACTAACAGTACAGATACACCTCTCAATATCTGTATGTCTTTTCTATATTGCATAATTTTTCCAAAAAACTTATTACTTACGGGCTACTTGTATATCCAACAGATACCAGGATTAATTATAGAAGTAGCTGGAGACGGGAAAACCAACCAAAAACAATAAAATAGCAGGCTCTAAAAGAATCAATAAATGAATATTTTATAAGTAATATTATCGCAGACACAGTTAAATATACAAAGCCCAGAGGGTTTTCTCGACCAGAATAATTATTGGATGCCCCCGCTGACACGTGTCCTTAAGGTAAAAGTAACGGGGCCATTATTGACCAACGAAACTTGCATATCGGCTCCAAACTCGCCAAATGCAACATGGGGATAAGTTGCTGTCGCCAATCCTTTCAAATAGCCAAACAATTGCACAGCTTTTTCTGGGGCGGCAGCGTGGGTAAAACTCGGGCGATTGCCTTTTTCAGTATCCGCAGCCAGCGTAAATTGCGGGACTAACAGTAAGCCACCTCGAATATCCCTTAAGCTCAAATTCATCCGCCCATTATCGTCGGCAAAAATACGGTAATTAAGGACCCTCTCTAGGAGACGCTGTGCTGCTGTTTCGTTATCGTCTTTCTCTACGGCAAGCAAAGCCAGTATTCCAGTATTAATTTCGCCTATGATGCGGTGGTTAACGGTAACTTTGGCGGCGGTTACCCGTTGGATGACAGTTAACATAGTTGTGTTGAGTTGGGTTGGTTTATTGCCTACGAAGCGTTATCACTATGAGTACCCGCAATTTCGTTTTCAGGTTGCGGCAGCCATTTTGGGTAACACGGGGCGATAATTTTGGTTAACGGTATTTCCGGCGAATAACAACTTATCTTGTTGAATTAATTTGTTTTTATAAAATATAAGACAAAAAACATACAAAACGGTATCATAGCCCATTTTTGATAATTGAACAGGTTTTACCATGCAAATTGCCAACAATACCGCCGT
>JAYVGW010000030.1:0-12149 GCA_043771735.1 Methyloglobulus sp. | reverse complement strand
AGGGAATGGGGCGAACCGATTGAAATGTCTAAGGACGTAAAGAAAAAAATAGACAACATGTGGGATTCTCTATTCCAAACTTAAAACTGCACACAAGGTATCCATAAAACTCGAACAATGCAACTCGCTTAATCAAAAACCAATAGCGTCTGGCCATGGATTTTAACGCTTATTGTAAACAACCCTACCCAAACCACTAATATCATAATCGCCGAATTCTTTGGCTTTGTCATTGAACGCTGACGATTGGCAGAATGCCAACAATTTTTGGATGGGGGGTTCAAAATAATCAAACCGACGCATGATAAGGTCAACCCGTTCTGTGGCTAAGGGGACGAAATCAAGGTGCAGTTGTTTTGCAACCGATGATACCGCCATGCCGACATCCGCCCTGCCCCCTGAAATCGCCAGGCCTACTTCCATCTCGGTGCGTGCAAGCGTGTCGATGATGTTCAGCTTGTTTTCAGCGATGCCGGATTTTTCCAGCAGATGATCTAATAATATACGGCTACCGGAACCGGCTTGCCGCATAATCAACCTAGGTTTTTTATCAACTAAATCGGCAACATGCTGTATCGCCAGTGGATTATTTTTAGCGACAATCAAGCCCTGCCCACGCCAAGCCCATTCCAGCATCAGGATGTCGTTATCCTGCAAGGTTTGCTTAACCACCGGGACATTATATTCGCCCGTCCCGACATCGAAGACGTGCATGGCACAGATCATCGCTTCCCCTGCCGAAAAACGGCTAAGCCCTTCCAGGCTGCCAGTCGTTTGCATTGCCATCGTTGAAAGGCTTTCGCGCAACGCCCATTCCAGCAACGGATCATGGCTACCGACCATGATTTCAGGAATGGTTTTAAACCGTAAATCCTGCAAACTGGTTTCGCTGTTATTCATCAACCAAAGATCGATTAAGTGCCTGGAAAACAACCACTTTCCGGTGACCCGGGTACACGGTATCTGTTTTTGCGTGATTAAATCGTAAATCTTGCGCTCTTTAACGCGCAAGTAATCGGCGATCTCATGCACGGTCATCATTTCGCTCAAGGGGGTATAGTCTCTTTAGGTTAATTCATTAGATTGGGCAATATAGCGGGAATGCTGAACAACTGCAACGAGCCAGTTCGGATAAGAGCCGCACGTAAACACCGATAAAAGTTATATTATCGTCCAAAAACAAGTGTTTTTTACATGAATCATGATGCGGTACACTGATACCATCCTTCACCTGAAAAAAAACCAGCCTGTCATTAGTAGGGAACCTCTAATAATCGTCTCTCCCTTTGGGTTGGGGTCAGGATGAATGGCATAACCACTTGATTTTAAATCCAGCATACCAACCTTCTCACAAAGGAAGAATGAATTTTTTAAATTTTTAGAAGTTACCATTATGTAGAATAACGGCATTTGCCGCGTAACCAAAAGTCCTGAAAGAAACGATTGCGGACCGTCAGAATTTAGCATAATTTTCAAAATTGAAAGGGGTTAACCGACCCACAGAAGACTGTCGACCTTAGCACGAAATAACCTCCAAAGAGGACATTCAAAAATAGAATGTTGCTTAATGCTTTCGACTCCACTATTGCCATCACACCTCAAAACCTCACGGAGGATGCACCGAACCAAAAATGGGTGTTGGATATTACCTATATCTGTACGGATGAAGGCTGGCTGTACTTGGCGGTCTTGCTTGAGCTTTATTCAAGGCGGGTGATGGCTGGGCGATCGCCGAACGGAAACGGCAACGCTGGTGTGTGATGCCCTAATCATGTCATTATGGCACAGGAAGATGCCAACCGGCGTGATAGTCCACTCCGACTGGGGTAGCCAGTATTGTTCAGCAGCCTACAAGAAACTTTTCCGAAAATACCATTTGATTTGCAGCATGGGCAAAAAAGGCGACTGTTATTTATGCCCTGTGGGTATGACAATGCCGCCATGGAAAGCTGAAACCACAGTTTCAAAGTCGAAGCTATCCATGGTAAACGCTTCAAGACCCGTTCTGATGCCAAGTTTCAGGTGTTCGAATATATTGAAGTGTATTACAATCGAATACGGCTTCACTCGAAATTAGGGTATCTCAGCCCATTAGCGTTTGAAACCAAAAAAGCCGCTTAGTGGAGTGTCCGTGAAATTGGGGCAAGATCACTCCGAAACCGGACAATTAATTTACTCCCAACACCTTGAGCGTATAAGCCTTGCCATAGTGCAGAATAAAGCGTTTAATTCAACATGTTTTAGGCTTACCGATAAGACTACAATTTTGATTTTAGGCGGATAAATAATGCTAATCTAATTTAGCGTTTCTATTGTCATTTTGATGGGATTCGTGCCGTAGATCATGCGTCTTTTACAACAGGTAAGATTTCCCCCATTCTTGAAAATCAACAACTTTTATTACATGGCATTCCTTGAACAGTTAATCAAATAGGGATAATCAATGCTCCCACATGCATTTGTCGCTATGCCATTTGGCAAAAAACCTGGACCGGATGGAACGGTCATTGACTTCAATGCCATCTATGAAGACTTGCTCAAACCCGCCATCGAAGCCGCCGGTTTGGAAGTCTTCCGGGCCGATGAAGAACAAGCGGCTGGCGACATTAAGACCGACATGTTCCAGGAATTGCTTATCGCCGACCTGGTCGTCGTTGACCTTACCTTGGATAACCCCAACGTTTGGTATGAGCTTGGCGTTCGCCACGCATTACGCGCTAGGGGCGTTGTTTTGGTACAAGGCCCACGCGCAAACCAACCATTCGACATTTATACTGATAGAAAATACCGCTACAGCTTAAAGGATGGCCTTCCTGATCCAACGACTCAAGATAGCGACAAAGCCAAAATCACCGAAATTGTAAAAGCAACGCTGGAATCTTGGCATGGGAGAAAAATCAGCCCGGTATTCCATCTGCTGCCCAATCTGGAAGAGCCGCAGTGGAAGCGGCTAAAAGTGGGCGATGCCAAAGAGTTCTGGGATGTCCATGACGACTGGGAAGACCGTATTGACCGCGCACGTAAGGCTCAAAGGGTTGGTGATATCTTAGTGTTGGCGGAAGAAGCGCCTGTTGCCGCATTCCGCTCTGAAGCCCACTGCATAGCGGGCAATGCCTTACTAAAGCTGGAACGCTTTGAGTTTGCGTTAGAACATTTTGAACATTGCCTTAAAATGGACCCTGAAAACCTCGAAGCACTCCAGAAAAAAGGCATCTGCTCACAACGGCTAGGCAAGCTTGACGATGCTCGCGCACTCTATAACAAGATACTGGAGGATCATCCTAAAAACAGTGAAGCCTGGGCATTGTTGGGAAAAGTAGAAAAAGACGCTTGGATTGGAATTTGGCGGCAACCAGATTACAGCCCTGAAAAAATGCGCGAAGAAGCCAGTTTTCAAGATGCATTTCTGCGGGCAGCCATTACCAGTTACAGCACTGCTTTTTCGGCTGAATCCGGGCATTACTATTCCGGTATCAACGCGGTCACTCTCATGCACCTGTACCGCCATCTCACCCAAGATACACGCTATGACACTCAAGTTGCTACGATGTCTGGGGGTGTTCGTTGGGCAGCCAGTTGTGAACAAGACCCGCAACAAGCTTTTTGGGCTAAAGCCACGCTCGCTGACCTGGAAGTATTGACCGGTAGCCCTGAGAATGTCATCTGTGCCTATAAGGATGCCATTGTCCTCGCTCAGAAAGATTGGTTTGCGCTTAACTCCACACTGTCTCAACTCCAGTTATTAAGCGGCCTGGGCTTTAACCCAGAACAAATAAACGCTGGTATCAAAACCTTTGAACGCGCACTTAAACCCCTTAAGAAGCCCACTGAAACTTGGCAACCCCGGAAGGTATTGCTGTTTTCTGGACATATGGTAGATTCGTCTAACCGCGAAAAAGCTCGCTTTCCCTTGGAAAAGGTTACTATTGCGGAAGCTGAAATCGCCAAAGTCTTAGATCAATTGGATGCAAACTCAGACGACCTCGCCCTCACCCAAGGCGCGAGCGGCGGCGACCTGATTTTTGCCGAAGCCTGCCAAAAGCGTGGCGTTAAACTGCAACTGATGCAGCCTTTTACCCAACCTGAGTTTATCGAACGCTCCATTGCACCCTCTCAAGGCGAGTGGCGCAGCCGCTTTTTTGACGTTAAGGCCAAGCTGACCCAGCCGACTTTGTGCATATCTGATGAACTGGGCATTATCAAACGCAATAATAAGGCGGACGCAATAAGCCGCACTGAATTTGAGCGTTGTAACCTCTGGTTACTTAACACAGCCCTGGCGTATGGCCCTGAAAAAGTGCAATTTATCTGCCTGTGGGACGGCGGCGTTGGGGACGGCCCCGGCGGCACCGCGCACATGTACAATGAAGTTAAACGCCGCACCGGGCAGGTGCATTGGTTGGATACGCGACAGTTATGGTGATAAGGCTATGGCAAAGACCGAATCCTCACTAAACGAAAAGAAACGTCGCTTCAACTGGTCGCGGATTTTCGGCTACGATTTCTTTATTTCTTTTAAGCTCGGTCATCCCCCCATAGGCACCCAAAGTTACGCGTCGGATTTGGCTCGACGGCTAAGGGAACTGGATTTCACCGTTTTCTTTAGCGAAGATGAACTGCCCCCTGGTTCAAAGTTGGAAGCCGGCCTTGTCAAAGTACTGCACCGCTCGCGCATTCTAGTGGTTGTCGCTAACGAAGGTGCGTTGGTACATTCCCAGTGGGTACGTAAGGAAGTGGAAGAATTCCGCCGCAAACACCCTAAACGGCAAATTATTTCAATCAATGTTGATCGTGCTATCGAAACCTTTGGTTCGCAAGTGGAAGCCTCCCTTTGGCTAGACCATGAAAGCCGCACCTGGTTGAATGAAACCAACGAGGCTATTCACGAAGGTATCATAAGTCCGGAAGTTTTGACACGGCTTCAACTTGCACCTCGCTTTACGAAAGCTAATACCTGGTTCAGGCGGTTGGTTGTGGGAATCATCTTGATATTGATAGGGTTAACTTCATGGGCAGTTTATGAAGCAATAGATGCCGACCATAAATTCAAGGATGCCACGGCGATGCGATTAGTGGCAGAAGGCGGCTTCATGACATCAGGTCTTAAAGCAGGAGGGCCAATTAAAGGTTTATTTAAGGTACTTGCCGGACACCAAGTGTTTCGCTCGGCAGATACTGATGCGGCCTTACAAAGCGAATACCTTAAATTCAAACAGCAGATTTTTGTTCATGAAACGCCGTATGAAACTACTAAAGTCGCTTTCAGCCCAGATGGCAAGCGCATCGTGACCGGCAGTTGGGACAAAACCCTGCGCCTGTGGGATGCCGAAAGCGGCAAAGCCATTGGCCAACCGCTAACCGGGCATGAATTTGCTGTTACAAGCGTCGCCTTTAGCCCGGACGGCCAGCGTATTGTCTCTGGCAGTGGGGACAATACCCTACGCCTGTGGGACGTTAACACCGGCAAGGCCATCGGCCAGCCGCTCAAACTGCACGGAAACGTTTCCGGTGTAGCCTTCAGCCCAGACGGCAAGCACATCGTGTCCAGTGATGACAAGACGCTGTGCCTGTGGGGTGCCGAAAGCGGCAAAGCCATTGTTGGCCAACCACTCAACGTGCAAGAATATCATATTTCCAGTGTCGCTTTCAGCCCAGATAGCAAGAACATCGTCTTCGGCGGTGGGGATAATAAACTACGCCTGTGGAATGTTGGTACGGACAAGATCATAGACCAACCATTTACGGGGCATGAGGACAGTGTTTTAAGTGTCGCCTTCAGCCCAGACGGTCAGCGCATTGTCTCCGGCAGTGCCGACAATACTATACGCCTGTGGGACGCCAAGACTGGCAAGGCAATCGGCCAGCCACTGACCGGGCATGAGAGTGTGGTTGCTAGCGTCGTCTACAGCCCAGATGGCAAGCGCATCGTCTCCGGAAGTCATGACAAGACCTTGCGCCTGTGGGATGCCGAAAGCGGTAAAGCAATCGGCCAGCCGTTTGCTGGGCATTATGGTGCTGTTTTCAGTGTCGCCTTTAGCCCGGACAGCAAGCGCATAGTGTCGGTTAGTTATGACAACACTTTGCGTCTGTGGAACACTTTCATCGACCAGCCGCTAACTGGGCATGATGAGGATGTTACCAGCGTTGCCTTCAGTCTGGATGGCAAGCGCATCGTCTCTGGCAGTTTTGACGAGACCTTGCGTCTGTGGGATCCCGAAAGCGGCAAGGCAATTGGGCAGCCGCTTACCGGACATAAAGAGCCTGTTTATAGCGTCGCCTTCAGCCCAGACAGCCAGCGCATCGTCTCCGGCAGTGATGACTTTACCCTGCGACTGTGGGATGCTAACACTGGCAAGGCCATCGGGCAACCGTTTACCGGGCATGAAGAAGCTGTTTTCAGCGTTGCCTTCAGTCTGGACGGTATGCGCATCGTCTCTGGCGGTGGGGACAACACCCTGCGCCTGTGGGACGCTAACACTGGCAAGGCTATCGGCGAACCGCTTACAGGGCATGAAGAGAATGTTTCTAGCGTTGCCTTCAGCTCAGACGGCCAGCGCATCATCTCCGGCGGTGAGGACAACACCCTGCGCCTGTGGGACGCTAATACTGGTAACTCCATGGACCAGCCGCTCATTGAGCATATACGCGTTTCCGATTTCGCAGTCAGCCCGGACGGCAAGCGCATCGTGTCGGATAGTGGTGACAAGACCTTGCGGTTATGGGACGCTGACACAGGCAAGGCTATCGGCGAACCGTTTACAGGCCATGAAGAAAATGTTACCAGCGTTGCCTTCAGCCCGGACGGCAAGCGCATCGTCTCAGGGAGTTATGACCGTACCCTGCGCTTATGGGATGCTAACACCGGCAAAGTGATCGGCCAGCCGCTCACGGGGCATGAAAGTTATGTTTCCAGCGTAGCCTTTAGCCCGAACGGTAAGCTCATAGTATCTGGCAGTGGGGACAAAACTTTGCGCCTGTGGCCTGTATTTGAAAGCTGGACTGATGCGCTATGCTTAAAAGTAGGTCGCAATATGAGTCATCAAGAATGGCGCGATTGGGTGTCGCCGGACATCGACTACATCGAACAATGCCCCGGCTCGCCCATTCCGCCGGATAAGCCTATTGTTGCTTCGATAACTCCAAAGTAAATAGTTGTCATGGCTTTTTGTCGTCAACCTTATATTGAATAACAGGGGGTTTAAAAATGAATCAACAGGTTATTGAGCGCATCAAATCACCCGGCCTCAAAAAAATCCTGTCCTGCGACGGCGGCGGCATTTTGGGTTTGATGACGGTGGAAATCCTCGCCAAGATTGAACTAGACTTACGGGCAAAACTTAATAAGCCAGATCTTATCCTCGCCGATTATTTCGATTTCGCTTGCGGCACCAGCACCGGTGCGATTATTGCGGCCTGTATTTCCAGCGGCATGTCAATGGCGAAAATACGGGATTTCTATCTAAGCAGCGGTAAACAAATGTTCGATCAGGCTTTCTTGCTTAATCGTATGAAATACAGCTATAACGACGAACCCTTGGCAAAGCTGTTGCGCGCAGCCTTCGACAAGCAACTGAATGAAACCGAAGCCAAGCTGGGTAGCGAGAAGTTGCGTACCCTGTTGATGATGGTGATGCGAAACCACAGCACCGATTCGCCCTGGCCGGTTTCCAACAATCCTTTTGCGAAGTACAACGCTCGCACCCGCGACGATTGCAATTTGGACTTACCGCTGTGGAAATTAATACGTGCCAGTACTGCGGCGCCGACGTATTTTCCACCAGAGGTGGTGACAATAGGTAAGAAGAAATTTATTTTTATCGACGGCGGGGTAACCACTTACAACAATCCGGCTTATCTCGCTTTCCAAATGGCTACCGCAAAGCCTTACGCCATCAATTGGCAAACGGGTGCGGATAAGTTATTGATAGTTTCTATCGGCACAGGCATTGCCGCCAAAACCTTGCTGGACTTAACCGTGCGCCAAATGGATTTGATCCACTATGCCACCAGCATCCCTTCCGCCCTGATGAATTCTGCATCCGCAGGTTGGGACATGACCTGCCGGGTCTTGGGCGAGTGTCGGCATGGCGGTGCGATAGACCGGGAATTGGGCGATATGGTCATGCCATCTGACAGCGATAGCAATTGGACTGGCAAAAAGCTCTTTACTTATATCCGTTATGACCCTGATGTAAGCCAGGAAGGCTTAAACGCACTGAACCTCAACTTTGTGAACGCAGCCAATGTACAGTTAATGGATTCCGTAGATTATATTCCTGACATACAACGGGTGGGTTCTGTTTATGCGGCCAAACACGTCAATGTGAGCCATTTTAAAGGGTTTATTTCATAGGTGGCAAAATCAAAAAACCAGGCAGATGATCATGTTTTTAAAAGATATATTCATAAATAAAATCTAAGTATATTTTATGAAACAAGTGGTTAGTGTTAGCCTGTTTGATTTTTTTGGGGATTGGGCTTGGAGCTATAGGCCAAAGTTGCTTCCTTTAACACGGCGATGTCGGTCTGAATCGCCTGGAACAGAAACAGGGCAAAAATAAATCCAACAACGCCAACAACCCCAGAAATACCTAAAAGTATTGTTGCCGAGCGGGATCCGACAGAAGAACCAAGGATTAGTCCTAATGCTAACACGAGCATCGGCAAGGCTCCGGCCATAGCTAAGTAATGCCATCTCCAGGAATCGACTCGGGTTAGCATGGCTATATCGTCACCGGCAACAGAACCTGGGGTGACAAATGCCGGGTAGTACACCCGTGTGCATAACCATGTCACGACCAAAAAAGGGTACGTCGCTACAAATGCACCGCAGATGGCAAGCGAGGCAATGAAAAAAACATAGTCGCGAATTTCCAGTGCACCTATCATCAATGGATAGATCGGCCCCGCCATAATCCATATGCAAGCACTTATTAGCGCAATATATTGCCCTAGCATCAAGCAGCGTCGTCGTAAAAATATCAAGGTTTCGTGTGGTATGGCAATGCCTCTAATTATTTCCGCAAGACCGCGGCTAACTGGCCTAGCGAAAAAAATGAATAGTGCTAGGCCTGTCAAAAACCCGATACCATTCACGATTTCCGCGCTCACCTCAAAATAGCGCTCTGCCTGAACTCCCACACGCCTTGCCATAGGCTGCACAATCACTTCCCAATTGAAGAGATAATTAAATACCGAAGCTAATGCGTTTGGAAGCAAACCAACAAACACCATAAGCGTTAAGGGATAACTGCTTGCCAATACTTGCCACCCGCCCGCTTTTGGCCCCAGTCGAGATAAATTCTTAGCCAGTACGCGCAACGGTTCGATTCTCTCTGGAACATCAAGGTAGTGCGGTTGAATCGAGGTAATAGCCTCGAAATCTGTTAACGCCTCTTGCCAATATCCCCTGCTCAGATTGTCCAATGCAGCGGAATACTGACGTGAAACTTGCGGTTCCACGGTAACACTTTCTATGGCGAGGAACAGCCGAGTTATGTCGTCGTCCCAACGATCATGGGTAAGGGCAACGCCTTGAAATGAAGCAAATTGCTTAAGGTTGTGGGGAAGACAGTCTCCATTCGGCATCTTGGCATTTTCCACCAATACTGGAATTATCGGAATCTTACGCTCAAGTGCGGCCGCAATCTCATGTCGCACGAAGTCATTCACTTCCTCTATTCGGCTCTGTCCAGAGTCATCACGCACCTCGATCCAACTTGGGCCAATAACCGCAAGCATCAGTTCACAATTGCTGACGGCCTCTTCGATGATACGGGGGAAATCATCCCCAGCCGCTATATCATCCATGTCCAGAAAAACTTGCTTGCTCCCAAAAGTATTGCGCAGGTCGCTCATAAGCCCCCTGACGTAACCAGGCGCATCCGCACGTCGGTAACTGATGAAAATGGAACCTCTGAAAGTTGGGTTAATTTTCATATAGATTCAGCGCCAGTCTCATTCATTCTAGCTTCCCAACTTTAGGAGTAGGTTGCGGCACTGGATTCTTGGAATTAAACTGCCAGAACAGTTGCTGCTCTTCGGCAAGGACAGTTTCCACGCGTTCCACCAGTAGACGGTAAGCAGCCTCTTCGTCGGACGCATCGGCATAGACATCAGCATTGTTAATGTACAGCCGATATTCGCGCTTCATGTTTTCAGACGCTTTCCGGTAACCTTGCCAGGTTTCACCCGGATGCAGTAAGGTATCAACTGCTCGGAACACGGAGACTAAAGCACCTAGCGCAGCTGTTAAGTATCTAACCCAAGCGGCCGCTTCGATCGCTTGCAAGCATGAAATGAGGGTACCAAAAACGATAACCGATATTGCAAAGAACAGATGTCGCCGTTTTTGAATCCCAGCTTTTGTTGTATACCAATCAAGCTGGTTATCCAAGACGGTCTGAAAGTAGTAGTCGGCTCTTTCCTTTCGGCTTTCAATGGGTGCGACCCATTTGGGTTTGTCGCTTGTTTGCTTGGGTTCTATTGACATACTTTACCCTTCAAATGAAATGGATAGGACTAACGTTATTTTGACTGTTTAATGGAATTTTTAGTTCTTTCTAAGACACCCTGGCTTAGAGGTGTGGGCTCAATAAAAACCTAAATTCTCTTGAGGGTGAACAAGACCTTGAACCACCATACCCTGATTACGTTCTTATGTAACGATTTCCATCCGTATTATTTTTTGTAATAAAACTTTCCTAACATGAAATATATAAAAGAGATAATTAAATTTAGAAACGCAACTACAACTGGGTCACCCAGAATTAAAAAAAAGCAAATAATAGTTATTCCGCACTGAATTATAGCCGCTGATATTGGGACTAGCCATAACTTAATCTTTCCTAAAGATGCTATAGAACATCCAATAATTAGAAGAATTGCATTTACTAAGAACAAGTAACCAACAATGCTATTAGCTCCGATAAATACAACTACAGACAGCAACGTGTAGCCAATGGTAGCCAGCCATAACCCTATAGGTAAATTCGGTTTTATAATCCCATCAATGCCATCGACTGATTTATCATGATATTCAATGCTTAACAAATCACATAATTTCTCGATTAGTCGATCTATATCATCGTTAAAACTTGTATTGATTGCCACTAATGCATTGCGTCGTGCCAATAACTTCAAATTATCGGGCAATTCTTCCGATTTAGGCATGGTAGTGGCATCAACCAATATTGGTATGACACGGATATCGCGCTTTAATGCACTCGACACTTCCAAGCGTACAAAATCATTCGGATCGTCTAACCGTCGATTAGAACCATTACTGGCTGTTAGCCATTTTTTTCCAATTAAGGCAATAAGGACATCACAAGAAGCAACAGCTTTCTCAATTCGGTCTACAAAATCCACGCCTAAATCAATGTCATGAACGTCCATAAAAACATGTTCTTCTCCCATGGCATCGCAAAGCCTGTTATAAATAGCGTGTGCGTACCCGGAAGCGTCTTCCCTTCTATAACTAATGAAGATGTTTTCTGTCATTCTGTTTCCGTTAACTGCTGCCCAAGGCAGTTAAAATTCCTGCCTTTTGCAAATGGTCTTTGCCAAGAAGATCGCTGGGGATTTTTAGGGCGGCATCAGTATCACCCGATAATCGTTCAAACTCATAGATTAAGGCTGTAGTGTAAAAACTTTCCGAATAAACACGTTTTGCGATTGCCTGTGGCAATGCCACACTGCCATCATGTATCCATTCTTCACTTTCTTTTTCCGTAGGGGGCTTATTATTGGGAGTAAAGGGTGCATCAACACAATCACTCGATAACGGCCTTGAGGCGCATTAAATAAGGCCTTGATATAGTCACGCAATGAAATTGCCTTGCCAATATTTTTTGTATCAACAGACCAGCGATCAGGAATGTTTTTGGGTGTCCCATCTAGGTTTATTTGCTCTATTCTGGATACCAGGGCAAAGCCATTAGGTACGGCGTGATAGCTACGTTCCCCATAACCCGCTTGGTCAAAAGCAGATTCCAGCCGATCGGCAACATCCTGTAATAAAGGTTTTTGGATGCCTGTGTTTAATAATTTATCATGGCTATGAACTTACCACAGGTCGCCAAATCCAACTTTTGAATTGATTACCTGGAGAGCCGCCATGCAAGCAGAAGTCACGAGTTTTTGGGAAT
>JAYVGW010000029.1:0-19167 GCA_043771735.1 Methyloglobulus sp. | reverse complement strand
GCAAGTGAGTATTTTTCGTTAAAAGATTTGGTAATGAGCACATTTACACTTTTGAGTGAGACGCCAATCTTACAAATGGGGATGAATTATACTTCAGCCATCAAAATTGTTAACCAAGATAAATGGAGGCAATTTGGTAGCCAATTAGCACCCCAAAACTACTGGAAAAATGCCGCAAATTTTATAAATTCCCTTGAAGAAGACAAACAAAAAGAATTAGGGCTTTGGGAGCTAACAATGAATCTACCTAGACCCGACGAGTTAAAAGGCTATGTTCGGCCTAAAATAGCCGTACAACCAGCATGTGAAAATACACTAATATTTAGTATTAATAACCACGTTGAAATTGACGGCTCTAGTGCGGCAACAATGAACAAAATATTAGGCGAAAATTGGGATATGTCTTTGTCTTTAGCCAAGGAAATTACTTCAAATATTATGGAATCACAATTGGGGACGGAAAAATGAGTACAGCTATAGCTAGCTTGCCACAAGAAAATAACCAGTTCAGGTATGGAAGGCCTGGTACTGATTTTTCATCAACTAAAGAACCAGAGATACGGCCGCGCAGTAAAAGGCAACCTAATGATGTCATAAACCTTAATAAAGCAAAAGAGGAACTAAAACTGTGTTGGAGTGGCGTAGTTATAAGTGCGAATGATCGAGAGCTTACCGTGCGAATGGAGGATTTACTAAATCGTGAAAATCCTGATGAGCTTGTTGTCTTATCAAGAGATGAAATTGACGATAAGGATCAATGCCTTGTGAAACCAGGTGCTTTATTTTATTGGAATATAGGTTATAGGCAAGGATTTAAATGCCCTAAAGAAAGATTTTCGATTATTCGTTTTCGTCGGTTACCTAAATGGACGGCTAAAGAGATTAAAGATGCCGAAAATCTAGCAGAGGAGTACGCTGATTTTTTTCTCACCGATTGAATACAAATTACCTAATGCCGATAGTGCTGAAATATCACTTTTTGGCCCTGGTATTGGTGAATGCATAGTTCTTCATTTTGGTCAGAATAAATGGTTTATTATCGATAGCTGTCTTTGCCCTAAGACAAAGCAACCAATAGCACTTGAATATCTGCAAACTATTGGTGTTGATGTTGGTAAGCAGGTTGTCGGCATTCTCATTTCGCATTGGCACTCGGATCATATTAAGGGAGCCTCGGTACTGCTTAAGGCTTGTACAAATGCAAAGTTGTATCTTTCATTTGCGTTAATGTCTACAGAGGCGCTCCATGTAGCTGCTTTATATAAAAAAGATATTTTTGCCGATACAGATATTGATATTCGTGAGTTTAGTGAAATTGTAAATTTTCTTTCTGAAACCGGCGATAAAAAACGCTTTGTGTTAGTAAAAACAAGGCATACTTTTTTTGATTATCAAGGTGCTATTCCAGCACGCCTAGTCGCTCTTTCTCCTAGTGATGTTGCAGTTACACAGGCTATTTTTAAGTTGGTGCAATTAAAGCCAAAGATCGGTGATAGTCGTGTTAGAAATGTTGTTCCAGAGGATGAAAACCTTAATGCAGTAGCTATTCATTTTTCTTTTGGGTGTTTTTCAGCCGTACTGGGTTCTGACTTAGAAGAAACGGGTAATTTGCAGACGGGTTGGTCTGCGGTTTTTGAAGATAATATTATTAGCGAATTAAGTTTACCTGCTTCATCGTTATTTAAAGTATCTCACCATGGTAGTCAGACAGGGCATCACGAAAAAATTTGGCAAGATTTGTTAATAAAAAAACCGCTGTCAATGACAACTCCATTTACGCGTTCCGGCTTGCCAAAACCTGACAATATAAAGAGACTACAAGAGTTGTCTTCAGATTTTTTAATCACTCGTGATCCTCAAGTAAAGAGTCTTATTAAAAGGGATAATATGGTGGAAAGGGAGCTGCGGGCAATCGTAAAAGAAAGAAAAAGCATAAACGATAAAATGGGACATATTCAAATACGCATTTCAGCTAAAAGCGCATTAAATATTGCGGCCAATCAAAACGCTGTTAGATTTTGTGGTTCTATCGATTAACAAAGATCACTTTTAATGTGTTTGTGAAGGGCGGCAAACCTTTGATGTAAGTAAAGAAACCCATAACCACAAAACTCACCTGATTCACAAACGGTAACAGGTTATTTTTACTTTATTACCGTTCAAAATAAACATCCACAGTCAGCAATCGTTTCTTTGCGGACGTTCGCCAATCGAACTTTTCCGGCAGGTTTCATTCTTTGGCTTATCATGCCAATGAGGGACGGAGTTTTGAAACCTCGCCCCGAATGGTTGCTCATGCTATTTTCTGGACAATAGAGTGCCGAAAGCTGGGTTGAAGCTTGGAGTAAAACCCAGCAGTGATTCTATGAAATGAAGTTGTATGAAAAAATTAAATCTAAGGAAACTCGCTAAAAATACCCTTTACTTCTGGGAGAAGCGGATTTTTGGATTTTTTAGGCGTTCCTGAGATGTTTGGGATAATTATTCCCCCGACCTGACATCAAACTCGATTTTCCAACGGGTGTTGTCTTTTTGGGAAACGGCTTGCAGTTCGAGGGTGCCGACTTCGGTGACCGCCGCGCACAAATGGACGGGGACGACTTCGCCTGGCCTGCGGCCTTCTTCGGCTAAGGTGATTTCGATTTCAGCCAGCTCTGAGAGCTCATTGCGGTTCCAGCGGTTGAGGCGCGTACCGACCCGGTCTTCACGGCGGGTTGTGGATGCAAAAAAGCGGAAGCGGACGGGTTCGCCAATCACCAAACCAAACTCTTCGTTAGGCAATTCTTGTTGCGTGCCTTCTTCCATGCCGAAGGGGGCGATGCATAAGGCCTGGATTTCAGGTGGGATGCCAGGCACGGAAGGCATGGCGCTTTCGATGCCGACATAATAGGAGGCTGCCGCACCGCCTTTAATGCGTACGCCTTTACCTTTGCGGACGAAGCCGTAATAAGCAGCGCCCCTGGCTACTGCAAGGTCAAGGTCAGTGCCGGATAACAGCCGTGCGGACGGGGCTTGTTCTTCTTGCAACCAACCATTCAATACGGCCATTAAGCGGTCAGCCAGGGAACCTGCTTTTAACACGCCGCCATTAAACAGCACGGCAGTTGGGTGTATGAACGTGGCATTATCCGCCAGTTTGATGCCTTCCAATTCGCCAGTGGCATGTTGTTGTTTGGCTAGGAATGCGGCGAGGTGGCGGGTAATGCCGGCATCTTGTGCATAAGGCAAGCCTGCTGTCCGTAACCCGGTTCGGGCGCGTAATACGGGCCTTACACTAGCGGCAACAACGGGCAAAAACCCCTCTACCAAGACATTATTGACTTCTTCGCGGGTAAGTTCCGTCCGCAGCGTACCGCCAATTAACGAAGAACCGCGGTTGGCGATAACAATCGGGGCAACATCCATCGTCAGGTTATTGAGCAGCTTTTCTTTCGCATCGCGGCAACTGTGCGTCAACGCCTGAAATTGCCAAGGTTGCAGCGGCCTGTCTTCGGTCTCCACTTTGGCTTTCACGGTGTAAGCGAGCGCCAAATCCATATTGTCACCGCCCAATAAGATATGGTCGCCTATCGCCACACGGGTCAACTCAAGATTGCCATCAGTTTCGGTAACGGCGATTAACGACAAGTCCGTTGTGCCGCCGCCAATGTCTATGACGAGAATAATATCCCCGATATGGACCTGCTTGCGCCAATTGTCATGATTTTTTTCTATCCAGCTATAAAACGCGGCTTGTGGCTCTTCCAGCAAAATGGCGTGACCTAAGCCAACCGCTTTGGCCGCTTCTACGGTCAATTCACGGGCAGCTGGGTCGAACGAAGCGGGTACGGTGATGACAACATCTTGTTGTTCCAAAGGCGCATCAGGGTGTTGGTGTTGCCACGCGCTTTTGAGATGTTGCAAATACGCGACGGTCGCCTGAAAAGGCGAGATGCGTTCGACTTCCTCCGGCGCATCGGAAGGCAATAGCGGCGCTTTGCAATCAACACCGGAATGGCACAGCCAACTTTTGGCGCTGGACACCAAACGGATCGGCGTTTTGCTGCCCAAGTTACGGGCAATTTCACCCACTAAATGCTGGGGTTTGTTCGTCCAGGGCAGCGCAACCTCGCCCTCAGCCAGCTCCGCTGCATGGGCTTGATAGATAAAGGAAGGCAGTTGCAATTTGTCTTCAACCGTACCCGGTGCAGTAAGCTGGGGTATCGGCATAACCTGCTGCGAAAACTCATCGTTTTCCAAGTTGGTGTGGACGGCATAAGACAGTACGCAGTGCGTAGTGCCTAAGTCAATTCCGACGGTATATTTTGGCATGTCTATGCTATTCATCAGAAATAATGGCTGTGTGTGAATGGAATTGCTAGAAATTTTCGATGCTTACAACTCAATTTCCGCAGCTGCCACAATATTAGGATTGTGGCCTTGCGTAAGCTTGGGTAAACGCACCTCAGTTGCTTGCCAACCTTTATGTACTAAAGTGCCAGAAAAAGGCGCAGCACCAACAATGTTCCCCGTTAAGCGGATAGCAGATGCATCAAAGCCAACAGGTACGGTAATATTGCTACCCTCTTGCTCGGTTCTGATAGGCGCAAGGCTGAAATGCTCGTTTATCGCCTTGTTGCAGCCTTCATGCACTACCCTGGCAGCGACGCCAATATCGGCATCGTTGTAAGCGGTAATGTCTTCTTTGATAAAGTCAATAAACCGCGCTTCTTTTTGCAATAAGTTCAGCAATTGCAGGGCGGCATCCGGCGTGTATTCTTTCAGGATCACAGGCTCTGGCATCGGCGCTTGCACTATTTTTTCGACTTCAATAATTTTTTCGATGATTTTTACTGCGGGTTCAGAAGCTTGGGCTTGAATGGGCTGGGCGATTGCAGGTTGGGCAATCGCCTTATTCCTGCTTCGGCTAAACAACAAAAGCAATAGCAACAAGATTATTAGCGCCATCAATGCCACTACCGTGCCAGCCAGGCACACATGCCACAAATCAAATGTGGTAGGCCTAAGCGATAAGTCAACAGCAAAGGTCGTCATTAGGGGCTCAAGATAACTCATGGTTGGCCTGCTTTTCGGCTGGCTTGCTCAAACAGCAAGCCTTGCAGGGCGTTACGCGTTATCTGCATACGGATTTGCCGAAGATGGCGATCTGCAATCACGCCAGGCACTTTTTCAGCCAAATAGACTTCCCTTATCTTGGATAGCACAGGCTCACAGTGCTTGATGATTTCATCAGTGGCATTGCGACTGTCCATTTTCAGGTAGGCCGGTTTTTGCATTTGCTCACCGACGCATTTTTTGTACTCGTATTTCGATTCTTGGATTTTCTTGATGGTGGCATCTGTGATTGTCGTATTTTGCCACTCTTCCGTGGCTTTTTCGGCAACAGCGTTAACTGAAAATAATAACGTGGCAAGTAATAAGGCGCATGCAAAAAAGAATGTCTTCATAATGTTCCTCTGGATAAGGTAATCGAGCTGTAGGTTTAATTTTACGCGAACTAGCGGTAAATGAGTATTGCAATTGGTAAGGAAATTCAATCTGTTGAATTCACGAAATAGTCAAAATACGAGGGATTAACGGCATCAATTGAAAGGACGTGCATATTGAAATCATTTCGCCGCCGTCGGCAAATCCTCCAACACCCCGCACCCATCGGCAGGGAACAAGCCTTTAACCCCTAAGATAATGGCATGGACTCCTCGCCTTACCAACGGCATCGTGATGTGCCAAAGTGGGAGGGTAAATCAACGCCGACCCAAATAACCGGTCTTATTTTCCTTATAAGGCAAACGCTTACGGTATTTAACCCACATTCCTGTGGCAGCCACAAACATCAGTCCACAGGAGGCAAGACTGGCGTAGATGAGGTGTTTAAGATGGGAGACTTCTTCTGCCAATTGGACGTTAGACACAACGGCTTCCGGTTTTTTAGCTGGCTCGGAATAAGAACGTAGCGCTTTGATGTCATTTTTGAGGTCGGCAATCGTCCCCAAGGAATTATCGACTGCCCCTAGCTTTATGCTTTGTTCCAGTGTCTTTAATTTACCTTCAATTGAACCACTGAGCAAGCCGATAAGCTGGCCTTTCAGGGTGTTGACTTCAGCGGATACGGCGGGATTCGTGCCTTGGGCAACGATGCCCGCTGCATTGAATTTTTTGACATTTTTGACGACATCCGAACTGGGTACAAACACCAAACCCAAGACAAAAATGATCAGCATCAAGCAAAACACGGCACCCACCAGCAAACGGTTGGCTTTCACCAACTGCTGATGGGAAGGGATTGTTCTCACAACCGCCTGTAATTTAACAATTTCCGTGCGTTTTTCTTGCATGTCGCCTATTATTATTTTATCCGCTGCATAAGGAAACCTCTAATAATTCAAAAATCTCCTTCGCCTTCCAGGGATGGAGGAAGTGCGGCAGCGAGTATGGAACTCGCGCCGTCTCCCTTCGGGAGAAGGTTGGGATGAGGGGATTAAAATCAATCAGTTACATCCCTCACCCTAGCCCTCTCCCAATGGGAGAGGGGATTATTAGGGATTTCCATAAGTATTTACAGTGAACTGTTATTGTTTTGGCATCACTGCTGTAAAACCGTTGTTTCGTCAATATCGGGTTCGTGATTATACAAGCATAATTCTAGCTTGTTGCCACTATTTGCCTGTTTTTGAACGCTTTGCCGTCGCTATACGCATCCGCAAGGCATTCAGCTTGATAAAACCTTCGGCATCTTTTTGGTTATACGCGCCGCCATCGTCTTCAAAGGTGGCAATGTTGGTGTCAAACAAGCTATCTGTTGCAGATGCACGCCCCACTACAGTCACATTGCCCTTGTATAATTTGACGCGCACTTTGCCGTTAACATTTGCTTGGGAGGCATCAATCATGGTTTGCAGCATAAGCCGCTCAGGGCTCCACCAATAACCGTTGTAGATCAGCGAGGCGTAACGCGGCATGAACTCGTCCTTTAGATGCGCGACTTCCCGATCCAAAGTTAAGGATTCAATGGCACGGTGCGCTTTCATCATGACCGTACCCGCCGGGGTTTCATAACAACCGCGCGATTTCATGCCGACATAACGGTTTTCGACTATATCCAACCGTCCTATGCCGTTGCTGCCAGCGATTTTGTTCAGCTTTTCAATGACTTCTGCGGGGCTATGGGCGACACCATCAATGGCAACAATATCGCCCTGTGCGTAAGTTAATTCGAGGTAAGTCGCCTTATCGGGCGCGGCTTCAGGTGAAGCCGTCCAGCGCCACATGTCTTCTTCCGGCTCTGCCCACGGGTCTTCCAGAACGCGGCCTTCGTAGCTAATATGCAGCAAATTCGCATCCATAGAATACGGCGAAGACTTGCCTTGTTTCATTTCCACCGGAATGCCGTGTTTTTCAGCATAGTCCATCAGGGTTTCCCGCGAGGTCAAATCCCATTCCCGCCAAGGCGCGATGATTTGGATGTCAGGCCGTAAGGCGTAAGCGCCCAATTCAAAGCGCACTTGGTCGTTGCCTTTTCCGGTCGCGCCATGCGAAATGGCCTCCGCACCGGTTTCATTGGCTATATCTATCAAGCGTTTGGCGATTAACGGCCTCGCAATCGACGTACCCAGCAAGTATTCGCCTTCGTAAACCGTATTGGCACGGAACATAGGAAAGACAAAATCACGGGCGAATTCTTCCCGTAAATCGTCGATATAGATTTCCTTGATACCCATTGCCTGGGCTTTTGCGCGGGCTGGCTCGACTTCTTCGCCCTGCCCTAAATCGGCGGTAAAAGTGACGACTTCACATTGATAAACATCCTGTAGCCATTTAAGGATGACGGAGGTATCCAATCCGCCGGAATAAGCCAATACCACCTTATTAATTTTCGACATATTGTCAAAGCGCTCCACATTAAAAATAGCGGGGATTATACCGGAAAAGATTCAGTTCATCAGTAAGCGAAGCATCGCTGGGGATGGATTTATTGGCAAAGGAGCAATAATTTTAGGTTTATTTTTTCAGCCAACACGAGGCTATCAAAAAAATTTTCTTAGCCTTACTGGCTAAAATTGAATTATAGTCACGGCACTAACCGATAATAATAATTAAACATTAGTAGTGGAGCCAATACGAATGAACGTCAGCATGATACAGCCAGAAATAAGCCAAAAAAAAGATAAGCGGCAACAAAAATATCACCATATCAACTTGCAATTAGCGGCGCTGGGTCAACCGACCTGCGAAATGAATGATGATAGGCAATACCTTGATATTGCTAATGGATTGTTGAAAAAATATTCCCAACAACGGCGTTTGCTCGCGCAATACCGCTGCCCAGCCGACCAGCGGATTGAAGATTTCCTTAACCGCTATTTGCTTAGTAACGGCATCAACGAAACCATCCGTATTCCTGGCGAAACCTTTGTGCTTGAGCAAAAAGGCTTGGCAAGGGAACTTTCCCTGCCGTACCAGGACGATGAATTCCATTCTGCTTATATTGACTCCTACCGTATTCAACAAGGCGTACTGCATAATCCCCAAAACGATAAGCGCACCACCAAAGGTGTATTCCATATTGCTGCGGGTGGATTGCCCGTACCTGCTGATAAGTCAGAAGTGCCAGTTACTGCTTATGCAGCAATTATGGCGATTGCCTTGTCGCCACCAGACGATTTGCTGTACTTACCGTTTACGAGCAATCAAACCAATCCCGCAAAACTCTGGGTTTCGCTATTGCAACGGCCTATCGTACGCCCTGAAATTTCTGCTGAGATTCCGGCGCAAACGATGGAAATCCGTTTTTTTGCGCCCGGAGGCTTGGTTGCCAACCTGGATTTTGTCGAATCCATTTTCGGCAATGCAGGCGACCCGTTCCTACCGGAGAATGACTCTGCCCTGGATATAGACCACTGGACGGGGCATACGGGCTGCATTATCCTCGCGCCGCATCTGGTGCATTGCAATAAAAAAGCGTTGGGGCTGCCCCATTATGACGATGCCACACCCCGCCAGCGCAAGGACGGCATGTGCTGGCAAAATGAAGATGAGCTATATAACGACGGCAAACCTTTTAAGATCGTTTGCCGTGATATGCAAGGCATTATCGTCACCGTGATTGCCGATAATTATTTCGGCTACAGCAAAAAAGAAATCAAATCCCAAATCAGCTATGCGTCGAACCTGTTTGGTGATTGCGAGGAAGAACATGCTGGTGGTGCGCTGGCTTTTCCACGGGCCATACTCGGTGAACTGCATATACCTAGCACGTCTGAACCTAATGCAAAACCATCGTTTGATAAAGCGTGTAAGTTGCGAGGGGTATTAATGGAGCGCAAAGACTCCGGTTATGGTGTGGATAAAAACCATCCTGATATCGTGTTCGTCCCTGCGGATACCCACATCAACATCCAGGATCAACAAATAAGCTGGCTGCAAGATAACCATCAGCAATCGCTTAAATTGCTTATCAACCACACTTATGTTTACCCGAATGGCTTTCGGGTCCACATGGAACGCCATCCCCATGCGCCGAGCTGGCGGCTGGTTGGCACATATCCTGAAGGCACTTTTGTCCACAAGCCCAGTACGGTTTCGGGTGGCGGTAAATCGGAAATTTCTAAATCCATTGCAGGTGCGGTTATTTCTGGGGATTTCTTTGTCGAAGATTTCGACAAGGATATGGATTTTGTCGGGAAAATTTTTGAGCATGACTATGCCAACCGCTTTCGTGATTCAAAACTACACGGCAGTGACCAACGCAGTCTCCTCAGCAATAAACGTACGCTCGGCTCGGTAATTAAGCTGCTGACACCTTCTGCGACCGATTATTCTGATACTTATAACCAATGGTTAGAACAAATTCCCCAGCATATCTTGGCTTTAGTGCTGATGGTGAAGCGCTTTTATAAGGAGGAATGGGGGGTTAACTGGCGGGAGCACTTTTCTGTTGATTTGGTGAATGGCCACCCAGGCAACGAGCTGAAATACCATGGCAGAAAGCTGATTGCCAGCTATTTGCGGGTCGGCTTTGACGAGAAAGGCGCTTGGCGGGTTTTCAAGTTGCGCCAAGATTTTGTAGCATCCGATAAATTACAAATAGAAGATGATATTAGTGCATCAACTGTTGTGCCGGTGCGTTTTCTGCCCGGCCTTAACCCAGATTATAAAAATGCCAGTGTGAAACTGGTCAATAATTGTGAAGAAAGCTTTTTTCAGCGCCCAGACGATGCTATACACCGTGGCACAGATTTGCAAACCGAGCTGGATTTTTCTGGAAAAGACAATTTTATATCAAATTTTCAACCACTTAACACGGAAGATGCCAAAGAACTCTTGGAGGATGTAATCCACTTTGAGGAATTCAGTAAACCCATGCGTAGGGTTATCCGTGAAGCTGCTCAGTCAAAGAATGGACAGTATTTCGTTTCCTCTGCCCACCCGCGCTTGGTTAACGGCAAAGCCAGCCAAAATGTGCGCTATTTGCAGAAAAGACCGGATATTATCGATCCTAAAATGCGTTATATCGCCGAAATATCAACACGTCTTGCCAGGGGTTTGGCATCTGACCAGCCCGTATATTTCCCTGTCAACTCGGTCTTGGCGGGTCGTCGCAACAACCCAATAGACCTGGCCGCAGGCATCCGGCCACTGGCTATTTATAACCCAATCCATTATCAGGAATTGCCAGAACTATTCATGGATTTTATTTGCAGCCTGACGGGCAAATCACCCTCGACAACGGGTGCAGGCTCGGAAGGTGCGCTCACCAAAGGCCCTTTCAATGCCGTATCGGCGACCGCCGACCTCAACAATGCACTGGTATCTTTTATTTTATGCGGTTATGACGGCTTCTCCACTGCCGCTGGCTACATCGGCTCAAAACGCCGCATCGACCATGACATCAGCTTATTAATCCCCGAAATCTGGTCGCGCTTACCAGTGGAACAACGTTGCCCAAAGTACTTGATCGAACACGGACAATTGGAGAAACTCGACGATTTTGAATACCAAGGCAAGACGGTGTACGCCAGCCGGCTGGGCTACCGGATTACTGAACGCTTTGTCCATACTGTGTTTGGCAAAGTGTTCAACTTCCCGACGGCGGTTTTTGACGAAGCCATGCTAAAACCTGAAACCCAGGACATGGACAGCTTTGTCGATGGTGTCAATAATGTATTCGAAGCACAGCAACGCGTCGCCCAAGAATATTTCGAAGACGGCTCCATCCACGATGCTTGTCCTCCACTAAAAGCGTTACTGCACATCATGGCCAATGGCGAGTATGAGGGCAAAGCCATCAATGATCCCACTATCCGCAACCTTTTTACCCATGACTATTTGCTAAATAGCGACTGGTATCAAGAACGCCTTAGCATCAAGCAACAACGCGATGGCCAGCTTTGGCAACGGCATATCGATCATATTGAGCAGTGCCTAACCGATAAAGACCGTTACGATCCGGCGAGTTACCAAACATTGGCGAAAAAACTGGAAAAAGCAGAAGGGATGTTAGCTAAAATTTCCAGCCCAGAATATCTTGATAGCCTGCAAGGGACATTGGGAGCGGATTGGGTGCATCGATAAGCATGGTGGATACTTTAATCATGATGGCATAAAAACTCAAAAAACCTTCCAGGCAACGCAGGACAACAAGCTGCTCTCCTGCGTTTGCTGCATTCAGTACGTCCCCCTTTGCTTTATCAGTTGCCGAGAATATTGAAATGAGGTTTTTAGAATCAATTAGATATTACCCTTCTATCCCAACATTTTCATAAACGGACTCTTGTAAAGACCGCTATAATTGACGTTAACTTGTTAATTATCCAACCATAAAACTACATCTGGGATTCGCAAACACTCCTAATGTAAATAAACAAATCATGGAACTTCAAAACTCATTTGTAAGCTGGTTTCGCAACTCTTCGCCTTACATCCATGCCCACCGCAACAAGACCTTTGTCATTTCTTTTGGTGGCGAGGCGGTGCTGGCTGAGGATTTCGACCACCATGTCCACGATTTTGCCCTACTGAGCAGCTTAGGCATACGCTTGGTGTTGGTGCATGGCATTCGTCCGCAAATTGACCAACGTCTAACAAAACTTAATGTCCCTGCCCGTTTCCATCATAACCTGCGTATCACTGATGACCTGGCCCTGCAATGCGCCAAAGAGGCCGCAGGGCTGGTGCGTGTGGAAATCGAGGCCTTATTGTCGATGGGCGTGGCGAATTCACCTATGGCGGGTAGCGCCCTTAAGGTCGCGTCCGGCAATTTTGTCACCGCGAAACCGTTGGGCGTGATTGATGGCGTAGATTATTGCCACACGGGCGAGGTTCGGCGTATCGACAGCAACGCAATCCAGCAGCAACTGGAGCAAAAAAATGTGGTGTTGATTTCGCCCATCGGCTACTCGCCCACGGGTGAAATCTTCAATTTGTCTGCCGAACAGGTCGCAAAATCAGTCGCCATTGCATTAAATGCAGAAAAATTGATCTTACTCACAGAACAAGGCTTTCAAAACCCTGATAATAACCAACCTGTCCGCCAGATTACGACGGATGAAGCCACTTTGTTTTTGCACAAGCATCCCAATACACCCGATGCTATCGCCTTACCGCTGAAGGCGGCCATCCAAAGCTGCCAATCTGGGATAAATCGGGTGCATTTGATTGACAGGACGATAGATGGCGTCCTTTTAATGGAGCTTTTTAGCCGTGACGGTGTCGGTACGCTGATAAGCTCAACCCCTTTTGAGGCACTGCGCCCGGCCACACTCAACGACATCGGCGGCATCCTTGAGTTGATTAAGCCTTTGGAGCAGCAAGGAAAGTTGGCAAAGCGCTCACGGGAAAAAATCGAAATGGAAATCGCAGATTATATTGTACTGGAACGGGACGGCTTGATTATTGGCTGCACTGCGCTACACTCAGAAGGGGAAGGTCAGTTTGGGGCGATTGCTTGTCTCGCAGTGCATCCTGATTATCAAGGATCGGCACGCGGGCAGCGGTTGTTTGATCATGTTTGCCAAAAAGCCAAGCAACTAATGCTTAAGAAACTGTTTTTGTTATCAACGCAAACGGCGCATTGGTTTATTGAGCGGGGCTTTCAACCCTCGACGATTGCCAGCCTTCCTGAATCGCTAAAAGCGCTTTACAGCCCGGAAAGAAACTCCAAGGTGCTGTGCAAAATTATTGAATGACAGAAAATATGGGCGAGTCTTCCTCTCACTTTTCGATATTGCAAATTACCGACCCGCATATCCTGGCTACGCCGGAAGCCACTTTATTGGGCGTTAACACCGCCCACTATTTCAATGCCGCCCTGGAACATGCTTTTAGCTCAAACAGGCATTTCGATTTATGCTTACTGACCGGCGATCTGGCCCAAGACCCTTGTACAGCAAGTTATCAGTACCTATTAAGCCAGCTTGAAAAGCACCATATCCCCTGCGCCTGCTTACCCGGCAATCACGACAACTATGCGGTTATGCAAACGGTACTTTGCACGGAACAGGTCAATTGCCTTAAGCGGATAGTATTGGCAAACTGGCAAATCGTCAGCCTGAACAGCCAAGTACCAGGCTCTGCCGGTGGCTACTTGTCGGCTGAAGAATTAGCGTTCCTGGAAGCGTCTTTAGAGGACAACCCCGATCTCTATACCCTTATCGCCGTCCACCATCATTGCTTACCCACCGGAAGCCTTTGGATGGACACGATGATGATTGAAAATGCCCAGGATTTGTTCGGCCTGATCAAACCCTATGCAAACGTAAAAACCATTATAAACGGGCATATTCATCAAGCGATGGATGTCCAGTTCAATTCTGTCCGGGTATTGACGGCACCGTCCACTTGTTTTCAGTTCAAACCCAACAGCGAACGTTTTAGCTTGGACGACACTTCGCCGGGTTATCGTTGGATTAAACTCTATCCTGACGGCAGCATGGATTCAGCTGTCGTCCGCCTGCCTGAACAGTTGACTGGCTTGCGGACAGACACGCAAGGTTATTGAAGCTTAGGCTTATTTTTGCTTACCTCAGTTGTCAGCGTCAGGTAGCCTGACGCATCCACTGGGACTGAATCGATGGTAAGAATAGCCCCTAACTCCGTCATCGCCCGTTGATAAACCTTGCGTTTGAAGTACACCACGTCCTTGAGCGGCTCCCAATAATCCACCCAGCGCCAACCATCAAATTCGGGCTTAGGGCAAAGATCAAAGCGCACATTGGATTCATGGCTAACCAAGCGCAGCATATACCATATCTGCTTTTGCCCAATGCACAGAGGCACTGAACTCTTACGGATGTAACGGTCAGGCAACTGGTATCTCAGCCAATAGCGCGTTCGCCCAAGCACCTGGACGTGCCGCTCTTGCAGCCCCGTTTCCTCCCACAATTCTCGGTACATCGCTGTCTCAGGGTCTTCAGATGGATTGATGCCGCCTTGCGGAAATTGCCACAAGTCCACACCCACCCGTTTTGCCCAAAACACGCGACCCTCGTCATTGCAAAGGATGATGCCGACATTGGGCCGGTATCCTTTTGAGTCGATCATGTCAAAAAACCTTTGTCTTCTACCTATCCTACCTTACAGCCTGCTTATGCTAGAATTGCGGGATAGGATGGAACAATTTAATTACCTACATTGTTCCACAAAAAAAGCCTATATGCCATAGCGCATATCCCTTTAATTTTTCAAGACAGGAAAGCAGTGAGTTTAGCGATTTTTGATTTAGATAACACCCTGATTGCCGATGACAGCGACTTCCTCTGGGGGCAATTTTTGGTAGACCAGGGCATCGTTGACAAGGCCTATTATGGGGAGACTAACGCCAGATTTTACAACGACTATAAGCACGGAACCCTGGACATCACCGAATTCCTGCATTTTTCACTCAAACCGTTGGCGGATAACAAACCTGACGACCTTTACCGATGGCGTAGCCAGTTTATCGAAACCATCATCCGCCCAGTGCTACTTAAGCCAGCACAACAGCTTATCGACAAACACAGGAAGCGCGGCGACACGCTGATGGTCATCACGGCGACCAACCGTTTTGTAACCGAACCTATCGTAAAGCTCTACGGGATTGACCTGTTGCTGGCAACTACGCCGGATTTTGTGGATGGCAGGTATACCGGCAGTTTTACCGGAATCCCCTGCTTTCAGGAAGGCAAGGTTAAGCAGTTGGAATCATGGCTGGAACAATCATCAGAAACGCTGGCAAATAGCTGGTTTTACAGCGACTCGCACAATGACCTGCCTTTGCTTAAACGCGTTGATAACCCGATTGCCGTAGACCCCGACGAAAAGCTGAGTGCTTATGCGGAAGCAGCGAACTGGCCGATTATTAGCCTGAGAACAGGCGATTGCCCTAGCCAGCATTTCCAAAAGTAGGCGGTACATTGTCATCGACTAGATTCACGATAGACCACGAAGACCAGTAATCATTTTTTCCTGATAAAAAACACTTGCACACTCGCTTCCCTAGTCAATTCAAGAAGTTGGTGGCCAGTCTGGTCAACATAAACCCCAATATCTAAATGTGCGGCGGGATCGGTGGCTATGACCTTGATAACGCCACCACTTTGCACTTCCATCAAGGCTTTTTTCAAGCGCAATAGGGGCAACGGACAATTTAAGCCGCTGGCATCCACTTCCAGGTCACATTCGATTAGGGTCAAATCTGTCATTGCTACAAAATCTCGACTGAGTTGGAGATTGTATATAATAACATCCACACCCTAATCGATGAATTAACTTGTAATGGATTATTTCCCCGTATTCTTAAACCTTAGAGGACAAGATTGCCTCGTCGTGGGCGCGGGCAACATCGCCGCCCGAAAAATCGAACTATTATCCTCCGCCGGGGCAAAAATTACCGTGGTCGCCAAGGAAATTGGCGAGGCGGTAACGGCTATGCAGACATCCCATCCATTGACCATTCGACAAGCACCCTTCGCGCCGACTGATTTGAGGCATTTCAAGTTAATCATTTCAGCAACTAATAATATTGAAACCAACAAACTCGTTGCCAAAACGGCCACAGAACAGCGCATCCCAGTCAATGTGGTCGATAATCCTGGACTTAGCAGCTTTATCTTCCCAGCCATCGTTGACCGTTCACCGATTGTTATTGCAGTATCTTCAGGCGGTTCTGCCCCAGTGCTGGCACGCTTGCTTAGGGCCAAGATTGAATCCGTTATTCCGCCCGCTTATGGCCGTTTGGCAGGCCTGGCCGAGAAATTCAGGGACAAGGTGAAGCGGCACATTAAAATCGCACCACAGCGGCGAATTTTTTGGGAGAACGTGTTCCAGGGCAATATCGCCGAACAAGTGTTTTCTGGCAACGGGCAAGTCGCTGAACAACTTTTAAACCAGGTGCTTACCAATTACGACGGCACCGTTAACAACGGCGAAGTCTATTTAATCGGCGCAGGGCCAGGTGCGGCAGACTTATTGACGTTTCGGGCGTTACGCTTGCTACAGCAGGCGGATGTCGTGGTATATGACCGCTTAGTGTCGCCGGAAATTATCGACTTGGCGCGTCGGGATTCAGAGAAAATTTATGTTGGCAAACAGCGGCAAAACCACAGCTTACCGCAAGTTTCAATCAACCAATTGCTTGCCGATTTGGCAAAAACAGGAAAACGGGTAGCACGATTAAAAGGCGGCGACCCTTTCATCTTTGGCCGTGGCGGTGAAGAAATCGAAACTTTAATGGCGCAAGGCATCCATTTCCAAGTCGTCCCCGGCATTACCGCCGCCTCCGGTTGCGCCAGCTATGCGGGAATACCCTTGACGCACCGCGATCACGCCCAGTCTTGCGTGTTCGTGACCGGACACCTAAAAAACGATTGCGTCAACCTAAACTGGACGCAACTGGCACTGCCTAACCAAACCGTTGTCATCTACATGGGTTTGATTGGATTGGAACAAATTTGCCAGTCGCTGATTGCACACGGAAGCCCCAGCGGCTTACCTATCGCCCTGATACAGCAAGGCACCACGGACAACCAAAAAGTCATTACCGGCACATTAAAAACCTTACCCACTTTGGTTGGCAATCAACAGATTAAAGCACCTACGCTCATTATTATAGGCACGGTAGTGAGCTTACATGACAAGCTCAAGTGGTTTGGGGAATACCGCTAAGTTAGGCGGTTTAGCCACTTCGCCCCTAAGGGAGACGGCACGGATTCCCTATCCGTTGCCGCGCTTACTCCATCCCTGGAGGAGGAAGGTTGCAAAAATGGGATATAAGCACTTGATTTTAATATACTCGCCCCAAACTTCTCCAATGGGAAAATGAATTTTCTTGGTTAATTCAATAACATTCAGTTCGGGTTCATACGGATTAGCGATAATAAAGCCGCTGAAAATAAAAGCGGGATTTGAAATAAAACAATTGAATTATGTACCCATATTTCATATCCTTTACCTTCAACCAATAATAAATAATCGAACCTTAAGCGTTTGTAGTTTGGATGCTTGGGTTCTTTTTTAACCACCAAGAGAGGTCAACATGAAAAAAGCATTAGGAACATTAGCAGGTGTGGCGTTAATCGCATTGAGTGGTGCAGCGTTTGCTGACGAAGCCACCGATATTGGTAAAAAGATTTATGACCGCGCTTTTGGCCGTGGTTGCGGCACTTGCCATGATATTTCTTCTAACCCACAGTTAACCGCAAACATTAAAGCGGGTACACTTACACGAGCTACCTTTGAAGAAGTGCTGAAAAATGGCCGCGGCGGCATGCCAAAAGCGATCGACGAGATCATGAAAAATGCAGCGGTAACCAAAGCGGGCTACGGCGAAGACCAAGCCGTTGATGCCTTGTGGAAATACATCAGCACTAAATAAAAAGAAGAACACTTCTTATCTCAAAAAAACCGCCCTAATCTTTGATGAAGGCGGTTTTTTTATGTCTGCCATATCTTCCCAACAAGCCCGCCCCGCATCCCAGATTTCACCTAGCCACATCGGAGACCGCTCGCTGTGCTTGCTTATGATTTGTTTAGTGCCTTTCCTCTCTTTCTCTTTTCCCTTCATTTTTCTCACACTTAGAGTTCCAAAGGGTCGCACGAAAATCGGGAAGATCGCCATTAAAATCGGGATTTAAATTAATATCGGGGAATCCACTTGCCCCGACTATTTGACCTTTATTATTGATCGCTCCAATATATGCAGACGACGCACCCGGCAACGGCTTCAATTCGGTCATCACGCCCTTCTGCCAGAGGAACGCACGTCTCTGTCCGATACCATGATCTTCTGTGGAATAGCCGATCACCTGCCCCTTATTGTTAATCGCTATCGGATCAATCTTCGGATGATTTGAAAATGGCCCGCCTAAGATTCCCAAGTCGGTCATCACGCCCTTCTGCCACAAAAAGGCATGGTGCTCTCCCGCTGGCGTTAAGGAGAAACCAATCACCTGCCCTTTATCGTTGATGGCTACTGCACCAGAACCAAACTTCGGATTTCCTGGAAGAAAATTGTTTTCAACTGGACTATTCTGGGACAAACCGCCTAGCGTCCCCAAATCGGTCATAACCCCACTTTGCCATAGAAACGCATGGCGCTCATTGGCTGCTGTTGTGAAAGTACCAACCACTTGACCTCTATTGTTGATTGCCATTTTAGAACCTCTAAATGACAAACCACCCGCAAACTCACCCAAGCCACCCAAGTCGGTTATTACTCCCTTCTCCCACACATACCCGTGATCCCCAAAGTTAAAGGTGATAATTTGGCCTCTTTCATTCATAGCCTCTGGATAGCTGAAAAAAGGCAGTTTAGTAAATACCCCTTTCTCCCAAAAGGCTGCGCCTTTATCATCGAAGTCATTATAGATGGCAAATAGTACTTGCCCCTCATTATTGATACTTTGGGGGTATAGGCTAGTACTACCGTGTCCTGGATAGGGTTCAGGATAAGGCCCAAATTTGGTAATTACACCCTTGTACCACACTCCGTTGCCGAATAGCATTTGACCCTTATCATTCAAATCATACGGTATGCGTGTTCCCAAATCGGTCATCACGCCCTTTTTCCACACAAATCCATGATCATTTTGATTGGTGTTACCTATGCGGATATTGCCTATCACTAGACCCTTATCATTGATTCCATGGGCGAAGGATGTTGTGCCACCCCCCGTCCCTAAGTCAATGATTGAC